>DATEFR010000089.1:0-2685 GCA_035280545.1 Burkholderiaceae bacterium
GGCCGCGGCAGCGCCGCCGGCCGTGTCGGCGACCGCGACCGCGACGACACGCAAGCCCGCTCGCAAACGCACGCCGGCTGCCGCCGCGCGCGCCGCTTGATCGCATGGCCACGACTGCCGCGAAGAAGCGTGCACCGGCGAAGAAGAAGGCGTCGAACGCGTCGGCCCCTGCCGTTGCGGTGCTGCCCGGCGGCGACAAGGGGTTGATGACGCTGGCGCGCGATCTGCGCTCGTGGACCGATTTCGTGCTCGGTATTGCGAACACCGCGGCGGACCTGTCGTTCCGCGTCGCGACCGCGCGGCTGAAGAACCCGGTGCACAAGGCCGCGGTCGAGAAGGCCGGCGGGCTGTTCCGCGACCTGCGCGAGGGCGCTGGGCTGACGCTTGCCGACCTCGGTCGTGCGATCAACCTGAAGGATGTGTCGCTGCTGGAGCAGGTCGAGGGCGGCAAGGTCGGGCTGCCGTTCGAGATCATCCTGCGGCTCGCGGGTGTGCTCGGGCGCAACGATCCGATCCCGGTCGCGATGAAGCTGACGCGTACCTACAACCCGAAGCTCTGGGCCACGCTCGAGAGCCTGGGCATCGGTCGACTCGCCGTCCAGGCCGGGCGCGAGCGCGAATTCGCGAACATCTACCGGGCCAGCGACGCGGCGCGCGACCTCAGCGACGAGGAGTTCGCCGCGGCGCTGAAGTTCGTGCGCGCGTCGTTCGAATCGGCGTTGGTGTTTCGCGCCGAGCTCACGAAAGCGCCCACGGGCGGCGGCAAGCGGCACGGCGGCCGGCGCAGCGGCGAAGACGACCACGATGCCGCCGCCGGGGTCGAGTCGGCTGGGTGACACCGGGGCGTCACGCGGCGCGCGACAATGACGGCATGTCGCGACCCGTGATCGCCCTGGACGCCGACGGCGTCCTGCTCGACTTCCACCTCGGATATGCCAGCGCCTGGCAGCGCGCCTTCGGCTGGCACCCGCCCGAGCGCGATCCGCTGGCGTACTGGCCGATGGACCGCTGGCAGGTCGAGCGCCTGGATGAAATCGGCCGCGAGCGTTTCCGCGCGGCATTCGACCTGCGATTTTGGGAGACGGTGCCGGCGATCGCAGGTGCCGTCGAGGCGTGCAACCGGCTGCACGATGCGGGGTTCGACCTGGTCTGCGTCTCGGCGCTGGAGTTCGAGTTCGAGGCGGCGCGCCTGCGCAACCTGCGCGACCACGGCTTTCCGATCGAGCGCGTGATCGCCACCGGCAACGCCGAGGCGACCGTGCGCAGCCCGAAGGCCGACGCCATCACCGAGCTCAAGCCGGTTGCGTTCGTCGACGACTACCTCGTGTACCTGCGCGGCGTGCCGGCCGAAGTGCACACCGCGCTGATCATGCGCATGCCCAACGGCAGCCCGAACGCCGGTGACGAGATGGTGCTCGCGAAGTCGACGCACGAAGACCTGGGCGCGTTCGCGGCCTACTGGCTGGCTCGCTGACGCGCCTCAGCCCGAACGCGGCGGCGGTGCAGAAGATTCGCCGTCGTCACTCTCGCCTTCGAGCCCCGGCCGCGCCTCGACCGCATACTGCTCGCTGGCCCAGGCGCTGAGATCCTGCAGCCTGCAGCGCGCACTGCAGAACGGCCGGTAGGTATTGCTGGCCGCGTAGACGCTGGGCCCGCCGCAGCTCGGGCAGCGCACGATGCGCGGTGCAGGCGGGGTCGGGGCAGCCGTGGAGGTCATCTCCGCCACATGGGGCTCACGCGCACAGTGTCAACTCGAAGCTGGCGTCGGCCGTGCTGGGCTTCAGCCGGCCTTCGGCGTCCTGACGCATCATGCGCACCGACACCATCAACCGGTGTCCGCTGATCTCGGGGACGATCTCGGGGTCGCCGTCCAGCCGTACCCGCATCAACTGGTAGAGGCGACCCTGCGGCAGGCTCTGCTGGTACTGGCCGCCCGGCGCGACGACCTTGTGCGGCGTGCCCGAATCGCGCAGCAGTCCCAGCAGCACCTGCAGCGCCTCGGCCAGCGGCATCAGCGTGCTGACCCATTGCAGCAGGTCGGCGCGCCGCCGCGTCGGATCGAGCTTCTGCCAGGCGTAGTAGGCCGGCAGATCGAACTCGCAGGTCCCGCCGGGGATGCTGATGCGGCTGCGCACGCTCATCAGCCATTCGTTGCCGGTCAGCGCGGCGCCGGCCTTGCCGGGCACGTTGTTCAGGCCGTTGAATGCGTGGTCGATCCGCACGGTCACGTCGTCGAGCGCCGCCTCGGAGATCGACGGATTGCCGCGGTAGCTCTCGAACTGCAGCTTGTGCTTCTCGAGCTCCTTCAGCAGGTCGGACTTCAGGTCGGCACGCGATGCGACGTCCATGATCTCGAAGATCGTCGCCAGCGCGAAGTGGTGGTCGACGGCGGCCTCTCGCGCGATCAATTGGCCCAGGCGGTCGAACAGGACCTCGAGCCGCAGCATCGTCCGGATGCCTTCGTGGAACGGGTATTCGTAGAGGATCACGCAGGCGATTGTTTCACAGCAGGCGGCGGCGGACCTGTATCGCTTCGTCAATGCGCCGCGCCGGCCTCCGGACCGCTCAGCGGTGCCAGTGGCGCCACAGTGCGGCGACTTCGTCGCCAAGCTGCGCCAATCCGATCGTGTCGTTGAAGATGACCGCATCGGCGCAGGCGCGCCGCGCCGCCCGGGTGGCCTGGTG
>DATEFR010000090.1:0-5112 GCA_035280545.1 Burkholderiaceae bacterium
GTCGCGCGCCATGATCCGTTGCCGATGTCGCGTTCGGCCGTCAGCTCGCCGGTCCAGGACTTCTCGGGCTTCAGGTTCGGATCGTTGTTGACGACCGCGCCGGCGCTGAGCGAACCTTGATAGAGCTCGGCCACCGTGGGCATGCGCAGCGCGCGGCCCAGCGAAGCCTGGAAGCTCCACGGGCCGCCCGGCGCGAACGACAGCGCGGCCTTCGGCGAGAAGTGCGTTTCGCTGCGGGACGGCAACGCGACACCGGAAATCGCGCCGTCGAAGGCACGCCAGCGTTCGAGGCGCCCGCCGACCACGGTTTTCCAGCCGGGTGCAAAACGCCACGCGTCTTGTGCCCAGGCGCTTTCCAGCGTGGTGTTGCCGTTGAACGAGGAAAACACCGAGTCGCCGCCGCCGGCTGTCCAGTCGGCCGTGTTCGACACCACGGTGCGCAGCTTGAACGCGTCGCGCTGCAAGCCGGCCTCGACGATGTGCGCACCTTGCACGCCCTCGGGTCGCCAGATGCCTTTGAGGGCGAGCGTGTTCCAGCCGGTGCCGCTCATGTCGGCGATGCGCCCGGCCCCACCGTCCGCCGCGACAGGCATGAACGTCGTCGGCGAACGCGTCTCGTCACGACGGTAGTCGTACAGGCTCGCGATCGCTTCCCAATCCCAGGTGCTCCGTGTGTTGCTCTTGATGCTCAGCGCATGCGCCCAGTGTTCGAGCTTGGCGCGCGTGGGCGTGAA
Source organism: Burkholderiaceae bacterium (assembly GCA_035280545.1). Taxonomy (GTDB): domain Bacteria; phylum Pseudomonadota; class Gammaproteobacteria; order Burkholderiales; family Burkholderiaceae_C; genus DATCSE01. The sequence goes on from DATEFR010000090.1 coordinate 735, forward strand.
GTCGCTGGCCGCCAGCGTGTAGTCGAGTCCGCCGATGTTCACCTGGGGGTTGGCCGACGTGCCGTACACCGGGTTGCCGGCGGCATCGCGCAGGTAGCTCTGCACGTCGCGCGTGGCGTCGTTGGTCCAGTAGCCCAGCGTGTACGACGCGCGCAGCGTCGCCGAGAAGTCGTAGGCGAGCTTGAGCTTGGCGTGGTCCTGCACGGTGTGGGTGCGGCCGCTGTCGCCGAGGATCAGCCAGTCCTTGTTCGCCGGGTTCTGGCCGGCGACCGCGCCGCTCACCGGCACGCCGGCATGGCCGGCCACGCCGGCAGACACCAGCCGGGTCGCGAACACGATGGGCTGACCGTGGCTGTCCAGTCGATTGACGTTGACCCACCACGACCAACCGTCGCTGCGGCTGCCGAGCGACGCGCTGCCGGCCCCCCCGCCGAAGCGGTCGTCGGCGCCATACAGGCCGAATTTCTGCGTGTAGCCCTGCAGCTTCATGTGCGCTTCGAACTGCTTGGGCATGCGGGTCGTGAAGTCGACCACCGCGCCGGCCGAGTTGCCCGGGTAGGCGGCCGAGAACGGCCCGTACATCACATCGACGCGCTCGATTTCCTCCGGCGTGACCAGGCCCCAGCGAGGCGTGTAGGTCGCGCCGTTGCCGAGCAGGTTGGACAGCAGGATGCCATCGGCAAAAACAAGCGAGCGTGCGCTGTTGCCGGTGCCCGAAGCCCGCGAGGCCAGCACGGCGTGGTCGTAGTCGCCGATGTAGCGCTTGCGCACGTTCAGGCTGGGGAAATACTTCAACGCGTCTTCGGCGTCGCTGGCGTTGATCGATCGCTCGATCTGCTGGCCGTCGATGCTCTGGGTCGTCGTCGGGATCTCGATCGGCAGCGTGGCCGGCCGGGTGCCGAGCACCTGGACTCGCTCGAGCATGGCGGCCTCGGGTTCGTTCGCCGCCGCAGCGGGCGATCCGCCGGCGGCCTGCACCTGGCCGGCGGCTGGCAGCGCCAGCCACAGCGCCGCCGGCACGCCGGCAAGGGGATGTCGATGGAACACGGTATTCGTCCTGAGGAGGCGCCGGCAAGTGCCGGGCCGTCACTACGAGCCGCGCGGGACCGGCCGGTACGGGCACAGTCTTCAGCGCGGCGGCGAAGGTGATCTCAGGCGAAAGCGGGTGGCCCGTGTTTGAGCCTTGCGACCCAGGTCGCACAAGCGTCGTGCGCCGGCGAAGATGAGTGCGCTCGCCGCCCCAGTGCCTCGCGCAGCGGCGCGCCCGCCACCGCGAGCTCGGGCGACCCGGGTGCCGCCAGCGCGGCCAGTGCGCTGAGCGCGCAATGATCGCCCGCGTGGGCTATCGTGTGCTCGGACGCCGGGGTCTGATCCCCCTGCCCGTCCAGCGGCACCAGCGAGACGCCGTAGGTCGTGCAGACCTCCACCAGCGCCTTGCCCTGCGCCTGCGCCGCGGCGCCCGCGAGCATCGGCATCGCGGCCTTCAGCAGCAGCATCGCCACGCAGGCCCACAGGGCCCAGCGCGAGGAGATTCGTGCAGAAGAGGATCGCCGCATCACGGGTCGGATTGTGCCGCACCGCGCACCGACGGCGGCGATCGACGACAACCGATAATCGCCTCATGTCGATCCAGACCGACGATTTCCAGCCCAGCGCACGCCGCGTCGTCAGCGCCGCCGCGAGCTCGCCGAACGAAGAGGCGATCGAGCGGGCGCTGCGCCCCAAAGGGCTGGCCGAATACGTCGGCCAGGCGAAAGCGCGCGAGCAGCTCGAGATCTTCATCGGCGCCGCGAAGAAGCGCAGCGAGGCGATGGACCACGTGCTGCTGTTCGGCCCGCCGGGACTGGGCAAGACGACGCTGTCGCACATCATCGCCAACGAGCTGGGCGTGAACCTGCGCCAGACCTCGGGACCGGTGCTCGAGAAGCCCAAGGACCTGGCCGCGATCCTGACCAACCTCGAGCGCAACGACGTGCTGTTCATCGACGAGATCCACCGGCTCTCGCCGGTCGTCGAGGAGATCCTGTACCCGGCGCTGGAGGACTATCAGATCGACATCATGATCGGCGAGGGCCCGGCCGCTCGCTCGATCAAGCTGGACCTGCAGCCGTTCACGCTGATCGGCGCGACCACGCGTGCCGGCATGCTGACCAACCCGCTGCGCGACCGCTTCGGCATCGTCGCGCGGCTCGAGTTCTACACGGCCGAAGAGCTCTCGCGCATCGTGCACCGCTCGGCCGGGCTGCTGAACGTGCCCACCGACGACGAAGGCGCGTTCGAGATCGCACGGCGCTCGCGCGGCACGCCGCGGATCGCGAACCGGCTGCTGCGCCGGGTGCGCGACTACGCCGAGGTCAAGGGCGACGGCAGCATCGTGCGCAGCCTCGCCGATCAGGCGCTGCGCATGCTGGACGTCGACCCGCACGGGCTGGACGTGATGGACCGCAAGCTGCTCGATGCGGTCGTGCACCGCTTCGACGGCGGGCCGGTCGGGCTGGACAACGTCGCCGCCGCGATCGGCGAGGAGCGCGACACGATAGAAGACGTGATCGAGCCGTACCTGATCCAGCAGGGTTATCTGCAGCGCACGCCGCGCGGTCGCGTCGCGACGCCGGCCGCCTACCGGCACCTGGGTCTCGCGCCGCCGCGCGCCGCGGGTGGCGGCGATCTGTTCGAGAGCTGATCGGCTCCGTTCATCGGCTCGCTCAGATCAGGTCTTCGTTCGCGAACCGGTGGTAGCGCACCGCGCACAGCGCGTTGCATTGTTCGGCCACCTTCGCGACGCGCTGCGCCGCGTCGTCGTTCGGCGCGTAGACGATCAACCAGCCGGCGCCCTCTTCCGCGTACGACAAGTAGCGGCGCATCAGCGTGATCTCATAGCCGAAGCCCGACGCTTCGCTCGCGGTGCGCACCCGTTCGCGCAGGCGCGGCGTGGCCTCTTCGGCTGTGTAGGCGAGGATGTCCGGTTCGCTGAAGCCCACCTCGCTGAGTGCCGCCACCGCCACCGTGGTCGCGGCATCGTCCTCGAATGCGAGCACGACATGGCCGACCGGGTTCAGGATGCCGGTCGTCTTGCGGATGTCTTCCTTGGTCAGCGGCTTGGCGGTCATGGCGACGACCCCCAGAAGTGATCGTCACCGCAGTCTAGGCGCGGCATCGTCGGCAAGCCGGGCCGCGACGCCCCGGCGATGAAACGAAACGTTGAAACGTTGCAGCGCGGCGGGCGCGCCAGCGCGTTCTCAGCGCGATTGGCGCCGCTGCTGCCAGGCGCGCAGCTCGCCGACGAAGCCGCGCCGGAACGCGACCACGCAGACGACGAAGATCGCGCCGATGATCACGTTGATCCACGAGCCGACCTGGTCGGCCAGGAAGTTCTGCAAGCCGATGATCGTGAACGCGCCGATCACCGGGCCGGCGAACGTGCCCATGCCGCCGAGCAAGGTCATCAGCACGACCTCGCCGGAGAGCGACCAGTGCGCATCGCTCAGCGTCGCGAAGCCGACGACCACGGTCTTCATCGAACCCGCCAGCCCGGCCAGCGCGGTCGACAGCACGAACGCGAGCAGCTTGTAGCGGTCGACGTCGTAGCCCAGCGAGATCGCGCGCGGCTCGTTCTCGCGGATCGCCTTCAGCACCTGGCCGTACGGCGAGTGCACGATGCGCACGATGAACAGAAACACCGCGACGAACACCGCGAGCACCACGTAGTACAGCACCCGGTCGTCCGCCAGCGGCAGCAGGCCGAACAGCTTGCCGCGCGGCACGCCCTGCAGCCCGTCCTCGCCGCCGGTGAACGGCGCCTGCAGGAACACGAAATAGATCATCTGCGCCATCGCGAGCGTGACCATCGCGAAGTAGATGCCCTGGCGGCGGATCGCGATCAGCCCGATCACGAGGCCGCACAGCGCGGCCACGCCGGTGCCGGCGAGCACGCCCAGCTCGGGCGTCAGGTGCGCCTCCTTGACCAGCCAGCCGGTCGCGTACGCCGCGGCGCCGAGGTAGGCCGCATGGCCGAACGACAGCAGCCCGGTGAAGCCCAGCAGCAGGTTGAACGCGCAGGCGAAGATCGCGAAGCACAGCGCCGTCATCATGAACACCGGGTACAGCCCGATGAACGGCGCGGCCAGCAGGATCGCCAGGCCGGCCAGGAACGCCCAGCGGCTGTAGCGCGCAAGGTCGCCGGCTGCATCGTGCGGCGCTGCGGTCGCCGGATCGGTCGTGGTCGCCGAGCTCATCGCTTATTTCTCCTTCCCGAACAGACCGGCCGGCCGGATCATCAGCACGATCGCCATGATCACGAACACGACGATGCTCGAGGCCTCGGGGTAGAACACCTTGGTCAGCCCTTCGATCAGGCCGAGCGCGAGACCGGTCAGGA
>DATEFR010000091.1:0-11546 GCA_035280545.1 Burkholderiaceae bacterium
TGTACCAGCAGATCCGCGGCGCGCACGACTGGGGCCGGCAGTTCGAGCCCGAGCCTCGCGCCGACGTGCTCGATGCCATGAGCGAGCTCGCCCCGCGCGAGATGCGACGCGCCTGGATGGCCGCATTCGGCAACGCCAAGCTCGATCGGCGCGACCACATCGCGGTGGTCGACCTGCCCGATGCGCGCAGCAAACGCGGCGCGATCGGGTTCGTGCAATAGGTTCGTGCAGTAGGTTCGTGCAGTAGCGGGCGCGTCCTGGGCTGCCTCGGGCCGCGTAGCGCGGTGCGAGGATCCCGCTGCGTATCATCGCCCGCATGCCCACCAGCCTGGACGGTCAGCTCGTCGTCGCGATCTCGTCGCGCGCGCTGTTCGACTTCGAAGAAGAGAACCGCGTCTTCGAAGCCTCCGACGACCGCGCGTACATGCAGCTGCAGCTCGAGCGGCTCGAGCGCGCCGCCACACCCGGTGTCGCGTTCTCGCTGGTCAACAAGCTGCTCGCGTTCAATGTCCGCGCGCCGAGTGGCGCCGCGCCAGCCGCACTGCCGACACAACGCGTCGAGGTCGTGATCCTGTCGCGCAACGACCCGGTGTCGGGCATGCGCGTGTTCCGCTCGGCGCAGCACTACGGGCTCGCGATCCAGCGCGGCGTGTTCACGCGCGGCGAGTCGCCCTGGCGTTATCTGCGGCCGCTGAATGCGCACCTGTTCCTCTCGACCAACGAGACGGACGTGCGCTCGGCGCTGGCGGCCGGGGTGCCGGCCGCGCGCGTCTATCCGAATTCGGCGCGCGCCTCGAGTGCACACCCCGACGAGGTGCGCATCGCCTTCGACGGCGACGCCGTGCTGTTCTCCGACGAGGCGGAGCAGGTCTTCCAGCGCGGCGGGCTGGACGCCTTCCAGGCCCATGAACGCGCCCAGGCCGCGACGCCGCTGCCCGCCGGGCCGTTCAAGCCGCTGCTCGAAGCACTGCAGCAGCTGCAGCATGAGCCGGCCGACGGCATGCGCATCCGTACCGCGCTGGTCACCGCGCGCAGCGCGCCGGCGCATGAGCGCGCGATCCGCACGCTGATGGACTGGAACATCGAGGTCGACGAAGCGATGTTCCTCGGCGGCTTGCCCAAGGGCGAGTTCCTGCGCGAGTTCGAGCCGGACTTCTTCTTCGACGACCAGACCGGCCACGTGCGCTCGGCCGCCGAGCACGTGCCGGCCGGGCACGTGGCGTCGGGCGTTTCCAACCGCTGACGCCGGCTCCGGCGCCCTGCCTGGCCGGGCCCTAGTTCGAGGGGGTCGGCAAAGCGGTGTCACGCACGCTTCATGCTTCGCCCGTACCGTGCCGCGCGTGACGAACGGCACAGGCGCAAACGTTTGCACCTATCGGCACTGAGGTCGCACTGTTGTCGTCGCCCCCGAGCCCATGCCCACAACAACCGGAGAAGCCCGCATGCGATATCGATTCCCGGCCGCCCTCGCGGCGCTAGCCGCCGCCCTGATCCTGGCTGCACCGGCCCAGGCCGCCGTCGTGATCAGCCAGGTCTACGGCGGCGGCGGCAACAGCGGCGCGACGCTGCAGCACGACTACGTCGAGATCTTCAACAACGGCACGTCGGCCGAAGGCATCGGCGGCTGGGCCGTGCAGTACGCATCGGCCACCGGCACGAGCTGGCAGGTCACCGCGATTCCGGCCGGCACGACGCTGCAGCCGGGCGGCTATCTGCTGATCCGCGAAGCGGCGGGCTCGGGCGGCACGGTCGCCGTCGTCGGCGACGTCACCGGCTCGATCGCGATGAGCGCGACCAGCGGCAAGGTCGCGCTGACCAACACCAGCACCGCGCTGACCGGCTCGGCCGCCCCGAGCGGCGGCGCCGTCGTCGACATCGTCAGCTACGGGTCGTCGACCGCGACCGAAGGCTCGCCCACCGGCGTGCTCTCCAACACCACGGCCGCACTGCGCAACAGCAACGGCTGCACCGACTCCGACAACAACAGCGCCGACTTCACGGTCGGCACGCCGGCGCCCCGCAGCGGCGCGACCGCCCTCGCCCCGTGCAGCGGCAGCGGCGGAGGCAGCGGCTCCTCGCCGCTGGCCGCGGCGATCTACACGATCCAGGGCAGCGGCGCGACCAGCCCGCTGGTCGGCCAGACCGTGGTGACCAGCGGCGTCGTGACGAAGCTCTTGAACAACGGCTTTTTCATCCAGGACCTGATCGGCGACGGCAACCCGGCCACCTCGGACGGCATCTTCGTGTTCACGTCATCGGCGCCGCCGGCCGCTGCCGCGGTCGGCAACCTGGTGCAGGTGACCGGCTCGGTGGTCGAGTTCAGCTCCGGCACCGGCACCGCCGCCACGCCGTTGACCGAGATCAGCAGCGTCACCGGCGTCAGCCTGCTGGGCAGCGGCTACAGCATCACGCCGACGACGATCACGCTGCCGCTGGCCGAAGGCGACAGCCTCGAGCGCTTCGAGGGCATGCTGGTGCGCATAGCCGGCACGCTGACGGTGCAGCAGAACTACTTCCAGGCGCGCTACGGCCAACTCACGATAGCCGCCGGCGGCCGCCACGAGACGCCGACCAACCGCTACCGGCCCGGCAGCCCGCAAGCCCTTGCGCTGGCCGACCAGCAAGCGCGCGGCCGCCTGCTGCTGGACGACGGCAGTTCGCTGCAGAACCTGAACCCCACGTCGTACGCGTACGCGAACGGCGTGCCGCGCGCCGGTGATCTGGTCTCCAACCTGGTCGGCGTGATCGACTTCGGCCTCGCCACCTCCACCGCCTCGGGCGCCGGCTTGTACCGTTTGCAGCCGACCGAAGCGCCGGTCTTCGCGATCGCCAACCCGCGCCCTGCCCTGCCCGCACCGGTGGGCGGCAACGTGACGCTGGGTTCGATGAACGTGCTGAACTTCTTCACGACGTTCACGAACGGCGAGACCGCCAGCGGCCAGACCGGCCAAGGCTGCAGCCTCGGCGGCGCGGTGTCGGCGAGCAACTGCCGCGGCGCCAACAGCCTGGCCGAGTTCGTACGCCAGCGCGAAAAGATCGTGCGTGCGCTCGCCGGTTTGAACGCCGATGCCGTGGGCTTGATGGAGATGCAGAACAACGGCAATGTCGCGGCACAGAACCTGGTCGATGCGTTGAACGCGCAGGTCGGCGCCGGCACCTACGCCGTCGTGCCGGTGCCGGCCGCGGGCACGGGGGACGATGCGATCCGCGTCGCGATGATCTACAAGCCGGGCAAGCTCACGCTGGTCGGCGCGCCGGTCAGCGATCCGGCGACGATCAACAACCGCCCGCCGCTGGCGCAGACCTTCGCGGCCGCGAACGGCGAGAAGTTCACGCTGATCGTCAACCACCTGAAGTCCAAGAGCAGCTGCCCCGCGGCGACCGATGCGGACGCGCTCGGCAACACCGACGCCGGCGACGGCCAGGGCTGCTGGAACGCGCAGCGGGTCCAGCAGGCACAGCGCCTGCGGACCTTCGTCGCGCAGATGCAATCGGCCAGCGGCAGCAACGACGTGCTGCTGGTCGGCGACTTCAACGCCTACGCGCAGGAAGACCCGGTCTACGACCTGACGAGCAGCGGCTACGTCGACGAATCGGGCCGCTTCGAGACCTTCGGTTATTCGTACGTGTTCGACGGCACCGCCGGCCGGCTCGACCACGCGATCACGACCTCGTCGCTGTCGGCCAAGGTGATGGGTCTGACGCATTGGCACATCGACGCCGACGAGAGCCTGGCGCAGGACTACAACCTCGAGTTCAAGCAGCCGGCCTGCGCCACGTGCGCGCCCGATCCGTACGATGGCACGCTGCCGTTCCGCGCGTCGGACCACGATCCGGTGCTGGTCGGATTGGCGCTCTTCAAGAGCGTGATCGGCACCGCGGGCCGCGACACGCTGGTCGGCAGCGCCGGCGACGACGTGATCATCGGCGGCGCCGGCGCCGACACGCTGACCGGCGGTGGCGGCGTCAACGTGTACGTCTACACGTCCCTGCGCGATGCCGGCGACACGATCACCGATTTCGTGCCCGGCAAGGACTACCTCGACCTGCGCACGCTGCTCGCAAGCCTGGGCTATGCAGGCACGGATCCGGTGGCCGACGGCTGGGTGCGCTTCGTCGCGGTCAGCGGCGGCACCAGCGTGCAGATCGACAGCGATGGCCCGGCCGTCAACGGCGCCGTGTTCCGCCCGCTGCTGACGCTGTCGGGCGTGTCGCCGGCCAGCCTCAACGCCGCGCGCGATTTGATCGTGCGCTGAGCCCGGCGCTCCTCAAGCTTCATCTCAAGGATGCATCGAATGAACTTCAACCACACCCCGCATCGACTCGCCGCCGCATCGCTGGCCGTGCTCGCGCTGGCGACGAGCAGCCCTGCACAGGCGCAAGCCACGACCGACAGCCTCGCCGGCTGGAATGTCGTCGGCGACGCCGTCGCGCAAGGCGGCTCGATCACGCTGACGACGGCCTACCTCGACGGCGCCGGCGATCAGACCGGCAATCTCTCGGGCACCTCGGCGGCCGACATCGCGACGGTCGAAAGCGCCGCCGGCGTCGCGCCGTACGCGCTCGACCTTTCGGCGACCGAGTACGGCACCGAAGGCTCGCTGGTCGGCCAGAGCTTCGCCGCGGTCGCCGGCCAGACGCTGAGCTTCGACTGGTCGTTCAACACGCTCGAAACCTTGTTCCAGGACCACGCCTTCGCCGTCATCAACGGCCAGGTCATCACGCTCGCGACCGCGGCCGCGCCGGGCGCGGCCAGCCAGAGCTTCAGCTACACCTTCGCGCAATCGGGCATCGCGACGCTCTCGTTCGGCGTGATCGACACGGTCGACTACCTCGGCGTCTCGTCGCTGAACATCGGCAACCTGCAGATGACGGCGCCCGTGCCCGAGCCGGGCACCTATGCGATGCTGCTGGCCGGCTTGTCGCTGATCGGCTTCGTCAGCCAGCGTCGGCGCGGCCGCCGCGCCGAGGACTGATCGCGCGAGATCAGCCGACCCGGCGCAAGCCGTCGAGATCGAGTACGCGCACGCCGCCGTACTCGATCCTGATCAGCCCGCGGTCTTGCAGCGCCTTCAGCGCCTCGTTGACCCGCTGGCGCGACAGGCCGATCAGATAGCCCAGCTCCTGCTGCGTGATCCGCAGCAGGCCGCCGACGCCCGGGTACAGGACCGGGTGGAACAGCGCCGCCAGGCTGCGCGCAACGCGCGCGTCGGCATTGCTCATGCGATCGATCTCGCGTGCCGCGATGAACTGGCCGAGCCGCTCGTTGAGCTGCTGCGTGATGAAGCGGTTGAAGGGGATGCTGCGATCGAGCAGCCAGTGGAAGGTCTCGACGCCGAGACCGGCCACCACGCTCTTGCGCAGCGCCTGGATGTTGTAGCGGTAGACCTCGCGCTTGATCACCGTGCCTTCGCCGAACCAGCCGCCCGGCGGCACGCCGGTGAAGGTGATCGGCACGCCGAGCTCGCTGTCGTTGCTCATCTTCAGCAGTCCGTCGATCACGCCGAACCAGTAGGTCACCGGTCGGCCGACGCGGCACAGCAGTTCGCCGGTCTCGACATTCACGACCCGCAGATCGTCCACCGCGACCTCGTGCTCCTCGGCATCGAGCGAGCGCAGCCACGGGATGCCGGCGAGCTCGTCGGCCTCGGGGCGGCGCGCGCGCGCGAGCAGCGCGGTGCTGCGCCTCATCGTCGTCGCTGTCGTCGAGGCGGAAGCCTCGGCGGTCGTCACGGTCACCACCATCGCACGCAAGCTAAGAGGGTCAAGGGAAAGACCGAAGGGGAGTGACCCTAGGATTGTCGTCACAACGACAACTTGGCGTCAAACTTGTTCCTACAGTGCGGCTCCGAAGCCCAGCTTCGCCTCTTTCTTTGAAAGACGACGCGTGTCCACCACCTTCCCGCGCCTGTTGCTCTCCCACGCAGCCCGCCGGCCGACGGCGCCCGCGTTGCGCGAGAAGGAGTTCGGGATCTGGCAGACGCTGAGCTGGAGCGCGCTCGCGGAGCTCGTGAAGGCGCTCGCCGGCGGCCTCGCCGAGGCCGGCTTGCAGCGCGGCGAGCACCTCGTCGTCATCGGCGAGAACCGGCCGCGGCTCTATGCGGCCATGCTCGCGGCGCAATCGCTGGGCGCGATTCCGGTGCCGCTGTACCAGGATGCGGCGGCCGGCGAGTTCGTCTTCCCGATCACCAATGCCGAGGTCCGCTTCGCGGTGGTCGAAGACCAGGAGCAGGCCGACAAGCTGCTCGAGGTGCGCGAGCAGTGCCCGGCCCTGGCACGCATCTGGTTCGACGATCCACGCGGCCTGCGCAACTACCGTGAGCCGGGGCTCGCGCCGCTGGACACGCTGATCGAAGCCGGCCGGCTGTTCAACGCCGCGCACCCCGAGGCCTTCGATGCCGCGATCGATGCGACCGGCCCCGACGACGTCGCCGCGATGTTCTTCACCTCGGGCACGACCGGCAACCCGAAGGGCGTGGTGCACACGCATGCGACGCTGATCGACCGCGCCCAGGCCGGCGCGCGTTTCGACAAACTCACCGACCGCGAAGAGGTGCTGGCCTATCTGCCTCCGGCATGGATAGGCCAGAACATCTTCTCGTACGCGCAGTGGCTCGCCTGCGGCTACGTCGTCAACTGCCCCGAGTCGGCGAGCACGGTGATGATCGACCTGAAGGAGATCGGGCCGACCTATTACTTCGCGCCGCCGCGCGTCTTCGAAGGCTTGCTGACCACGGTGACGATCCGCATGGAAGACGCCGGGCGCCTGAAGCGCTGGCTGTACGCGCACTTCATGGCACTCGCGCGGCGCGTCGGCCCCAAGCGGATGGACGGCCAGCCGGTCGGCGCCCTCGACAGCCTGCACTACGCGCTGGGCAACCTGCTGATCTACGGTCCGCTGCGCAACACGCTGGGGTTCTCGCGCGTGCGCGTCGCCTACACCGCGGGCGAGGCGATCGGGCCGGACCTGTTCAGCTTCTACCGCTCGATCGGCATCAACCTGAAGCAGCTCTACGGTTCGACGGAGACGGCCGTGTTCGTCTGCCTGCAGCCCGATCACGAAGCGAAGTCCGATACCGTGGGCGTGCCGATCGAAGGCGTGCAGATCAGGGTCACCGACGCCGGCGAGGTGCTGGTCAAGTCGCCGGGCCTTTTGCGCGAGTACTACAAGAACCCGGCCGCGACCGCCGAGGTGCTGACCGGCGAAGGCTGGTACCACACCGGGGACGCCGGCTTCCTCGACGCGGGCGGCCACCTGAAGATCATCGATCGCGCGAAGGACGTCGGCCGCCTCAAGGGCGGGCCGAACGACGGCGCGATGTTCGCGCCCAAATACGTGGAGAACAAGCTGAAGTTCTTCGCGCACATCAAGGAGGCCGTGGCCTTCGGCGACGGGCGCCAGCAGGTCTGTGCCTTCATCAACATCGATTTCGAGGCCGTGGGCAACTGGGCCGAGAAGCGCAACCTGCCTTATGCCGGCTACACCGATCTTGCGCAGAAGCCCGAGGTCTATGAGCTGGTGCGCGACTGCGTCGAGAAGGTCAATGCCGACCTCGCGGCCGACGACAAATTGGCCGGCAGCCAGATCAGCCGCTTCCTGATCCTGCACAAGGAGCTCGATGCCGACGACGGCGAGCTCACGCGCACGCGCAAGGTGCGGCGCGGCTTCATCGCCGAGCGCTACCAGGTGCTGGTCGACGCGCTGTACGGCGGCAGGCCCTCGCAGTATGTCGAGACACAGGTGAAGTTCGAGGACGGGCGCACCGGCGTGGTCGCGGCCGAGCTGACCATCGTCGACGCCAAGACCTACTCGCCCGCCCGGAGGGCCGCTTGATGGGCACCGCCACGGCCCTGAAGACGGCGTTGACGATGGAGGCGGCGGTCGATGCCGCGCAGGCCGCGCGCCCGACCGCCGTGCGCCGCGTCGGCGAGGTGATCCTCGATGTGCGCAACATCAGCCTGAGCTTCGGCGGCGTGAAGGCGCTGACCGACATCAGCTTCGACGTCCGCGAGCACGAGGTGCGCGCGATCATCGGCCCGAACGGCGCGGGCAAGAGCTCGATGCTGAACTGCATCAACGGCGTCTACCAGCCGCAGCACGGCCAGATCGCATTCCGCGGCCGCACCTTCCATCACATGAACTCGCGCCAGGTGGCCGAGATGGGCATCGCGCGCACGTTCCAGAACCTCGCGCTGTTCAAGGGCATGAGCGTGCTGGACAACATCATGACCGGGCGCAACCTGAAGATGAAGGCCAACCTGCTGCAGCAGGCCTTGCGCCTCGGTCCGGCCGAGCGCGAAGAGATCGCGCAGCGCAAAGTAGTCGAGCGCATCATCGATTTCCTCGAGATCCAGGCGCATCGCAAGACGCCGGTCGGGCAACTGCCGTACGGGCTGCAGAAGCGGGTCGACCTCGGTCGTGCGCTCGCGATGGAGCCGCAGATGCTGCTGCTCGACGAGCCCATGGCCGGCATGAACGTCGAGGAGAAGCAGGACATGAGCCGCTTCATCCTCGACGTCAACGACGAGTTCGGCACGACCATCGTGCTGATCGAGCACGACATGGGCGTCGTGATGGACATCAGCGACCGGGTCGTCGTGCTGGACTACGGCAAGAAGATCGGCGACGGCTCGCCCGCCGACGTGCGCAACAACCCCGAGGTGATCCGCGCCTACCTCGGCACCGAGCGGTAATCTTCATGGGCTTCGTCCTCGAAACCATCTTCGGCGGCCTGATGTCGGGCATGCTGTATTCGCTGGTCGCGCTCGGCTTCGTGCTGATCTTCAAGGCTTCGGGCGTCTTCAATTTCGCGCAGGGCGCGATGGTGCTGTTCGCGGCCTTGGCGATGGCGCGCTTCGCCGAGTGGATTCCGCAGTGGACCGGCCTGTCGGGCAAGGCGCTGCCCAACGTGCTCGCCTTCATCGCGGCGTTGGCCGTGATGGTTGGCGTGGCCTGGCTGATCGAGCGCGTCGTGCTGCGCAAGCTGGTCAACCAGGAAGGCGTCTCGCTGCTGATGGCGACGCTCGGAGTCTCGTACTTCCTCGACGGCTTCGGCCAGACGATCTTCGGCTCGAGCATCTACAAGGTCGATGTCGGCATGCCCAAGGACCCGATGTTCCTGTTCGAGAGCACGTTCCAAGGCGGCGTGCTGATCAACCAGGAAGACCTGGCCGCGGCGCTGATCGCGACCGCACTGGTGATCGCGCTCGCGGCCTTCTTCCAGTTCACCGGCACCGGCCGGGCGCTGCGCGCAGTCGCCGACGATCATCAGGCGGCGCAGTCCATCGGCATCCCGCTCGGACGCATCTGGGTCATCGTGTGGAGCGTGGCCGGGTTCGTCGCGCTGGTCGCCGGGATCATCTGGGGCAGCAAGCTCGGCGTGCAGTTCTCGCTGTCGGTGCTGGCCCTGAAGGCGCTGCCGCTGGTGATCCTGGGCGGGCTGACCTCGGTGCCCGGTGCGATCGTGGGCGGACTGATCCTCGGCGTCGGCGAGAAGCTGGCCGAGGTGTTTCTGGGGCCGCACCTCGGCGGCGGCATCGAGATCTGGTTCGCGTATGTGCTGGCGCTGGTGTTCCTGCTGTTCCGGCCGCAGGGATTGTTCGGCGAGCGGATCATCGATCGGGTCTGAACCATGCTGTACCGAGAGAACGGCCAGTTCAAGACGAGTTATCGGGCGGACAGCCAGATCTTCCCGATCCTGCAGGACCGTGCCTTCATCCTGCTGCTGCTCGCGTTCGCGTTCGTCGGCGTGCCGCTGCTGGCGAGCGACTATCTGTTCCGCGCGATCTTGATCCCGTTCCTGATCTTCTCGCTGGCGGCGATCGGCGTGAACATCCTGGTCGGCTACTGCGGCCAGATCTCGCTGGGCTCGGGTGCGTTCATGGCGGTGGGCGCCTACGGCGCGTACAACTTCTTCGTGCGCATCCCCGGCATGCCGCTGGTGCCGGCGCTGATCCTCGGCGGCCTGTGCGCCACCGCGTTCGGCGTGCTGTTCGGGCTGCCCAGCCTGCGCGTGCGCGGCCTGTATCTCGCGGTGGCGACGCTGGCCGCGCAGTTCTTCGCCGACTGGATGTTCCTGCGCATCAAGTGGTTCACGCACGACACGCCGTCGGGCTCGGTCGCCGTGTCGAACCTGCAGGTGCTGGGCCTGCCGCTGGACAGCGCCGTCGCGAAGTACCTGTTCTGCCTGGCGGTGCTGGCGGTCATCGCGCTGCTGGCCAAGAACCTGGTGCGCGGCGCGATCGGCCGCGAGTGGATGGCGATCCGCGACATGGACGTGGCGGCCGCCGTGATCGGCATCCGGCCGATGTACGCGAAGCTCAGCGCGTTCGCGGTCAGCTCCTTCATCGTCGGCGTGGCCGGCGCGTTGTGGGCCTTCATCTACCTGGGTGCCTGGGAGCCCTCGGCCTTCTCGGTCGACTACTCGTTCCGGCTGCTGTTCATGGTGATCATCGGCGGGATGGGCTCGATCATGGGCAGCTTCTTCGGTGCCGCGTTCATCGTCGTGCTGCCGATCGCGCTGAACCAGTTCCTGCCGGTGCTGGCCGCAGCGTTCGGCCTCACGATCTCCACGGCCGGCATTTCGCACGCCGAGCTGATGATCTTCGGCGCGCTGATCGTGTGGTTCCTGATCGTCGAACCGCACGGCCTGGCCAAGCTCTGGTCCACCGCCAAGCACAAGCTGCAGTTGTGGCCCTTCCCGCATTGATTCCTCGGACAAGGAGACGAACATGAAGCTGAAGTCACTCGCTCTGGCCCTCGCCGCAGCCGCGGCGCTGACGGGCACGGCCCCGGCCTTCGCGCAAGCCAAGGAGCAGTTCATTCCGGTGCTGTCGTACCGCACCGGGGCCTACGCGCCCAACGGCGCACCGTGGGCCAACGGCTTCGTCGACTACCTGAAGCTGGTCAACGCGCGCGGCGGCATCAACGGCGTGAAGATCGCGTTCGAGGAATGCGAAACCGGCTACGACACCGCGCGCAGCGTCGAGTGCTACGAGCGCCTGAAGAGCAAGGGCGCGTCGTTCGTGCAGCCGCTGTCCACCGGCGCCACGTTCGCGATCACCGAGAAGGCGCCGGCCGACAAGATCCCGGTCGTGACCATAGGCTACGGCCGCAGCGAAAGCGCCGACGGCACGGTGTTCAAGTGGAATTTCCCGATCGCCGGCACCTACTGGGTGGCGGCCGACGCGATCCTGCAGGCGATCGGCAAGAAGGAGGGCGGGCTCGACAAGCTGAAGGGCAAGAAGATCGCGCTCGTGTACCACGAGAGCCCCTACGGCAAGGAGCCGATCGCGCTGCTGCAGGAGCGCTCGAAGATGCTGGGCTTCGAGCTGCAGTTGCTGCCGGTCAACGCGCCGGGCGTCGAGCAGAAGGCGACTTGGCTGCAGGTGCGCCAGAGCCGGCCCGACTACGTGCTGCTGTGGGGCTGGGGCGTGATGAACTCCACCGCGATCAAGGAAGCCCAGGCCACCGGCTACCCGCGCGAAAAGATGTACGGCGTGTGGTGGTCGGGTGCCGAGCCGGACGTGAAGGACGTCGGCGACGG
>DATEFR010000092.1:0-6613 GCA_035280545.1 Burkholderiaceae bacterium
CGCCCGAACGGCGACATCATGTTCTCGCGCTGGGACCACGTCGGCGGCCGCAACCACTTCAAGATCTTCCGCACCAAGCCCGACGGCACCGACCTGTTCGTGCTGTACGGCGCGCACAGCGAGGGCAACAGCTTCCTGCACCCGCGCGACATGGACCCGGCGGGCAAGTACAAGGGCTTCCTGACGTCGGACCTGATGCCGCTGTCGCGCACCCACGAAGGCGGTGGCCTCGTGATGATCGATGCGGCCAACTACTCCGAGCAGAACACCCCGGCCAACGCGTCGGTGCCGGCCGAGGGCGGGCAGAAGCAGATTACCGCGCAGGCGCTGAACATCGGCGGCGGGCTCTCGCAGTACGGCCGCGTCACGTCGCCGTTCCCGCTGTGGGACGGCACCGATCGTGTGTTGCTGTCGTACACGCCGTGCCAGGTGCGGCGCCAGAACGTGGTCGTCTCGTGCGCGACGCTGACGTCCGACGAGATGTCGCGCCTCGAGGACGACAACCGCCTGGTCGCCGACCAGCAGGCCGACGAACTGCAGGACGACGTGCCGCCGTCCTACGCGGTCTACATGTTCGACCCGGCGAAGCAGACCTTCCTGATCGTCGCCGCGCCGCCCAGCGGCTTCATGTACACGCACCCGGTCGCGATCCAGGCGCGCACCGAGCCGAACGCGACCGACCCGACCGCCGTCGATTCGACGCTGGCCGCACAAGGCCTGGGCCTGCTCGAGGTGCGCAGCGTCTACGACACCGACGGCCTGGGCCGCATGGGCGACCCGGTGCTGGCCGCGGCCGACCTCAACACCGGCTGCACCACCGCGATCGCCAAGACCACGCCCAGCGACACCAGCGACACGCGTCCGCTGGTCGCCGACCTGGTCAAGATGAAGGATCCGGCCAACGCGGCCTACGGCTGCGCGCCGGCGCGCTTCGTCCGCGCGGTGCGCGCGATCGCGCCGCCGCAAGGCATGACCGGCATGCGCAGCGCGATCGGCGAGACCGAGTTCGAGATGCAGCAGATCCTCGGCTACGCGCCTATCGAGCCCGACGGTTCGTTCAAGCTGCAGATTCCGGCCGACACGCCGATCGGCCTCGCGGTGATCGACTCGCAAGGCCGCGCGTTCCAGACCCACACCAACTGGATCCAGGTGCGCCCCGGCGAGCGCCGCACCTGCGACGGCTGCCACAGCCCGCGGCGCGGCGGCGCGCTGAACTCCGGCGCGGTCGTCAACAGCATGCCGGCCGCGCTGAAGGCGAGCCTCGCGAGCGCGCACCTCTCGGGCGAGACCATGGCCGGTACGCGCACCCGCCTCGACCCGACCGCGCTGCAGCTGGTCGCCGACATGATGTACAGCGACATCTGGGCCGACACCACGCAGACCGGCGTGACCGCACGCCCGTCGATCACGCTGAAGTACACCGGCAACGCGAGCGCGAGCGACGACCTGGCGACGGCGGCCCCGAGCAACGGCATCGTCAACTACCCGGACCACATCGCGCCGCTGTGGACCCGCTCGCGCGGCACCGGCGGCGCGAACACCTGCACCAACTGCCACAACGATCCGGACAAGCTGGACCTGCGCGCCGTCGTCGGCGGCTCGGGCCGCATGACCTCGTACGACGAGCTGATGATCGGCGACCCGCAGCTCGATTCGAATGGCGCGCCGGTCACGCGCATCGAGGAAGGCGTGCTCGTGATTGCGCGCGGGCCGGCGCTGGTCGACACCGCGGCGAGCGAGGGCGAGGCGCTGGGCCTGGCGCGCAAGAGCCGGCTGGTCGAGATCCTGTTCGGGCAGGACCTGATGTCCGACACGGCCGCACGCACCGCGCACCCGGCCCCGCCGTCCTCGGCGCCGGACCACAGCAAGCTCCTGAACCTGGCCGAGAAGCGCCTGGTCGCCGAATGGATAGACCTCGGCGGCAAGTACTACAACGACCCGTTCGATGCGAGCAACGGCGTGCGCCAGCTGAAGGGCCTGACCCAGCAGAGCTTCGAGGACCAGGTCTACCCGATCCTGAAGGCCAACTGCATGGCCTGCCACGGCGCAACGGGTTCGAGCGCGACCGGCACGCCGGCGCTGACCACCTCGTTCCGCAACAACCGTTTCGTGCTGACCGGCGGCGATCCCGAGGGTGACTTCAACGTCACGCTGACGATGATCACCGACACCTGCAACGCGCCGTCCAACTACCTGCTGAAGAAGCCGTCGACGGCGCCGCATCCGACCGGTGCGGTGGGCGGCAGCGCGGTACTGCCGGTCGGCAGTGCGAACTACAACGCGATCGCCGCATGGATCTCGGGAGGCTGTTGACGAGCATGGCGTTTCGGTCTCCTTCCCCTTGGGCCCTCGTCCCGCTCGCGGTCGCGTGCATCGTGATCGCGAGCTGCGGCGGCGGCGGCAACTCGAACCCGCTGGACAACCCGGCGACCGTGCAGAACCCGCCGGGCGCGACCGGGCAGAAGCTGTCGTACGCGTACTTCCAGAAGTGCATCAACCCGATCTTCATCGCGCAGCTGACGATCCCGGGTTCGACCTCGACCAACACCTGCGCCGGTTCGGGCTGCCACGACAACGCGACCGGCACCGGCGGCGCGTTCCGCATCGTGCCGACCGCGACGGCGCTGGACCTGCTCGACCCGGCGAACACGCCCGACGTGATCCGCGCCAGCGACATGTACAAGAACTTCTACTCGGCGCAGGGCGAGGTCGTGCTGGGCTCGACGGCGCAAAGCCGCCTGCTGGCCAAGCCGCTGCTGCTCAACGTGCTGCACGGCGGCGGCCAGATCTTCGCGAGCGAGAGCGATCCGAACGCGGTGCTGATCAAGTACTGGATCAGCCACCCGGTGCCGCAGGGGCAGGACGAGTTCAGCACCGCGAGCTACAGCATGTTCACGCCGGCGGATCCGAATAGCGGCACATGCAATACGCAATGAACGCGATGAACTTTGTCCGACGGCGGGTGCCGACCTTCCTGTTGTTGTTGGCTGCGCTCGGCGGCATTGCGCCCGCGTACGCCGCCGATCCCGAGCCGACGCCCGCGCCGGCGGTGTCGATGCCGGCCACGATCGCCCCGGCGCGCCCCGACGTCGACCGCGTGCAGATCGCCGACGCCTACATCGAGCTGCATACCGGCCCCGGCCGCGGCTTCCCGGTGTTCTACGTCGCACCGCGCAACGAGTGGATCGAGATCGAGCTGCGCCACACCGACTGGTACCGCGTGCGCACCGAAGACGGCAAGGTCGGCTGGGTGCACCGCACCCAGCTCGAGACCACGCTGACCGCCGGCGGCGCGCAGAAGAGCTTCCGCGACATCCTGCTCGACGACTACCTCGCGCGCCGCGTGCAGCTGGGCGTCGCCTGGGGCCACTTCAAGTCCGAGCCCATGCTCAAGCTGTGGACCAGCTACCGGCTGTCCGAGACGCTGAGCGTCGAAGGCACGGTCGGCCAGGTCCAGGGCGTGTTCTCGGGCACCGACTTCTGGCACCTCAACGTGCTGGCGGAGCCGTGGTCCGATCGGCGCATCTCGCCGTTCTTCTCGGTCGGCGTCGGCAAGTTCAAGAACTTCCCGAACCAGAGCCTGGTCAGCGCGCAGACCACCGACGCGAAGCTCCTGAACGCCAGCCTGGGCGTGCGCTACTACATCACCGACCGCTTCGTCGCGCGTGCCGACTACTCGCTGTACACGGCGAACGTCAGCGACCAGCGCTCGACCGAATACCGCGCTTGGACGCTGGGCGTTTCGTTCTTCTTCTGATGACCCGGATCGAGACAACACACATGAACCACAGGATTCTTCGCGGCGCTTCACTGGCAACTGCTTGTGCCGCTTTTTATGCCGTCGCCGGGGTTGCGCAGGCGCAGACCTCGCAGACGCCGCCGGCCAACGAGCAGGTCGTCGTCCCGCAGGTGGACCGGCGCGACATCCAGGTGCCGAAGTTCCCGTCGAACGATTTCGAGATGGGCCTGTTCGCCGGCACCTACGCGACGCAGAACTTCGGCTCCAGCGCGGTCGGCGGGCTGAAGCTCGGCTACCACATCACCGAGGACTTCTTCGTCGAAGGCGTCTACGCGCAGACCAAGGTCAGCGACGAGCAGTTCCGCCAGATCCTGCCCAGCGGCGTGTTCGAGGAGGAGAAGGAAAAGCTCAGCTACTACAACCTGTCGATCGGCTACAACGTGCTGCCCGGCGAGGTCTTCATCGGCGCGAAGCGCGCGAAGCCGTCGCAGCTGTACCTGATCGCCGGCGTCGGCAGCACCAAGTTCGCCGACCAGCGCCGCTCGACCTACAACGTCGGCTTCGGCTTCCGCGTGTTCCTGACCGACCGCGTCTCGCTGCAGCTCGACATGCGCGACCACATCTTCTCGCTGGACCTGCTGGGCAAGCGCCAGAGCACGCAGAACCTCGAGCTGACCGGCGGCTTCGCGGTGTTCTTCTGATGGAGCGGAACATGATGAAGAACCGTGGCACGCGGGCCCTCACCCCCGCCCTCTCCCAGAGGGAGAGGGAGTTGGGTTCCCTCTCCCTCTGGGAGAGGGCTAGGGTGAGGGTCAACGCGCTGGCACTCACGGTCGCAGCCGTCGCACTGGCGGCGACCACAACGGCTCACGCGATCGCACCGGCTTCGGCCGCGCCCGACTTCACGCTGCGCACGATGAACGGCCCGAACCTGCGCCTCGCGGAGCAGCGCGGCCGGGTCGTGATGGTGAACTTCTGGGCCACCTGGTGCGGCCCGTGCCGGCAGGAGATGCCGCACCTGAACCGGCTGTACGAGAAATACCGCGCGTCGGGCTTCGTGCTGCTGGGCGTCAACGTCGACGACGACGCGGCCAACGCGGTCGCGCTCGCGGCCAAGCTCGGGATTGCGTTCCCGGTGCTGCTGGACACGAACAAGGGCGTCAGCAAGCTGTACGACCTGAGCACGATGCCGTCGACCGTGCTGATCGATCGGGACGGCAAGGTGCGCTACGTGCACCGCGGCTATCTCGCGGGCTACGAAGACACCTACGACAAGCAGATCCGGGAGCTTTTGAAATGAAGGGTCTCGTCGTGGTGGCATCGATGACGATGGCGCTGCTCGGCGGCTGCGCGATCAAGCCGATCGAGCCGTGGGTCAAGCCGTACGAGCGCGAGAAGCTCGCGGACCCGATCATGCAGTTCCAGCGCGACACGCTGGCCGAGAAGCATCGCGAGCACGTGCGCGACGTGCGCGAGGGTGCGCGCGGGGCGACGGGCGTGCAGGGAGGCGGCTGTGGCTGCAACTGACCGCATGAACCTCCTTCGCGCTGATGCGGCCCCCCGCTCCGTTCGCCCTGAGGTATCGAAGGGCGCGAGGGGCACCAGGGCTTCGATACCTCAGCCCGAACGGGGTGGGATGCCCGAACGGGATGGAATGCCAGGACGGATGCTGCGCCGCCTCCTCACCGCCCTCAGCAGCCTGCTCGGCGGCATCTTCGCGCTCGCCCCGCACGCCGCGCGCGCGGTCGACCTCCCGCCCGATACCGCCGAGGCAATGTTCCACTCGTACAACGGCGGCGGCGTCACCGCGAACGGCCCGGCGCTGCTGGTGCGCAAGAACATCGCCGACAAGGTCTCGCTGGGCGCGAGCTACTACGTCGACTCGGTCAGCAACGCGTCGATCGACGTCGTGACGACCGCGAGCCCCTACCGCGAGACCCGCACCGAGTACGGCCTGTCGGCCGACTACGTCTACCGCGACTCGAAGATCACGCTGGCGACCTCGAGCTCCAGCGAGCCCGACTACAAGGCCAACAGCGTCAGCCTCGACGTCGCGCAGGAGGTGTTCGGCGGCATGAGCACCGTGAGCCTGGGCTTCACGCGCGGCTCCGACACCGTCGGCAAGCACGACTCGCCCGAGTTCTCCGACTACGCGAAGCACTGGCAGTACCGCCTGGGCGTCACGCAGATCCTGACCACGCGCTGGGTCGCCAGCGGCAACTTCGAGATCCTGTCCGACGACGGCTTCCTCGGCAGCCCGTACCGCGTCGCCCGCGTGTTCGGCGCCGCGGTGCCCGAGCGCAACCCGCGCACGCGCTCGGCACGCGCCGTGAAGTTCCGCGTGATCGGCGACCTGGGCTCGCGGGATTCGATCCAGGCCGGCTACCGCTACTTCTGGGACACCTGGCAGATCAAGGCGCACACGCTGGACCTGCAGTACAGCCGCTACTTCGGCGACGCCTGGCTCGCCGACGCGACGCTGCGCTACTACAAGCAGCAGCACGCGCTCTTCTACAGCGACAACGCGACCACCGAGACCACCTACGTCTCGCGCAACCGCCAGCTCAGCAGCTTCAACTCGATCGGCCTCGGCGCGCGCGTCGCGTACACGCTCAAGAAGGTGCCCGGCCAGTACGACATCAAGCTCAACGGCGCCTACGAGTACGTGCGCTTCAAGTTCGACGACTTCACCGACATCCGCACCGGCAGCCTGTATGCGTACAACGCCGGCGTGCTGCAGTTCTACGTGTCGGCCAACTTCTGATTCCGCAAGGCCTCGCCATGTTGCTGTTGCTGCCCTCTCTGTCCCCACGCCGCGTCTTGCTGGTCGCCGCGTTGCTGCTGCTCGTCGGCACCTCGGTCCGGGCTGCCGAC
>DATEFR010000093.1:0-3350 GCA_035280545.1 Burkholderiaceae bacterium
CGCAAGCGGGAGAGGCAGGCGATGGCGGGCACTCGCTCCCTCTCCCGCTTGCGGGAGAGGGCCGGGGTGAGGGCCGTCGCGAGCCTCAATCCGGCATCAGCGCATTCGCGCGGCGCAGCCCGACGAACTGCAGCTCGGCAAACGCGAGCACCGCGACGATCTGCGCACCCACGAACAGCTCGCCGAGCATGGTCGGCGCGAACCGGCCGCCGAACAGCACGAGCGCGCAATCGGCCGCCCAGACGACGTTCAGCACGATGGGCACCCAGACGGCGGCACGCGGCACCGCACGGCGCGTCGCGAGCCAGGCCACATACGCGGCGTACGGGAACAGCGCGAGTCCGGCGCTCAGCAGCAGCGACGTGGGAATGCCCGTCGGCCCGGCCAGCAGCGCGGCGCCGAACGCCATCAACGCGCCGCCGGCGATGCTGAACACGGCGTCGGCCAGCAACACGCGACGCAGGAAGGCGGAGGGTTGGACGAGCGTGGTCATGAGGATCTCCTTTCGGCTTGGGGAGCTCCATCCTCGGCACGCGAGGTGCGCCGGTCGATGACCTCGGAGGTCATGGAGGCGCATCCAGCGCTGCGCTATCGTCCCGGCGCATGAACCCATCCGCTTCGTTGCCCGTCGGCGAGCTGCTGCGCGAATGGCGCCAGCGCCGCCACCTCAGCCAGCTCGACCTCGCGGGCGACGCCGAGGTCTCGACCCGCCACCTCAGCTACGTCGAGACCGGCCGCGCGCTGCCCAGCCGCGAGATGGTGCTGCGCCTGGCCGACCGTCTGGAGGTGCCCTTGCGAGAACGCAACCGTCTGCTGACCGCCGCCGGCTACGCCCCGATGTTCGCCGAGCGCAAGCTCGACGACCCGGCGCTGGCCACGGCGCGCGAGGCGATCGAGCTGGTGCTCAAGGGCCATGAGCCGTACCCGGCGCTCGCGGTCGACAGGCACTGGAACCTGGTCTCGCACAATCGCGCGCTCGCGCCGCTGCTGCAAAGCGTCAGCCCCGAGCTGCTGAAGCCGCCGGTCAACGTGCTGCGGCTGGGTCTGCACCCGGACGGCCTCGCGCCGCGCATCGTCAACCTCGGCCAGTGGCGCGCGCATTTGCTGGACCGGCTCCGCCTGCAGATCGTCGCGAGCGCCGACCCTGCACTCTCCGCGCTCGCCGACGAGTTGCGCGCCTACCCGGCTCCCGCAGGCGAGGCGCCTCTAGACATCGAGAGCAGCATCGTCGTCCCGATGACGCTTGCGACCACGTTCGGCACCATGTCGTTCATCAGCACGACGACGGTATTCGGCACACCGGTGGACATCACGCTGTCGGAGCTGGCGCTCGAGACGTTCTTCCCAGCGGATGCCGCAACCGGCGACATCTTGCGGGCGATGGCGCAGGCGAACAGCAGCGCGAATTGACGCGGCCGCGCCGAGCTAGCGGGCGCGGAACATTTGTCATTGCGCCGCCACAGCTCGGAACGCCGTCCCATCGTTCTCCGCCAGCCAGCGCTCGGCCAGCGCTCCACCCTGCTGCATCGGGTGAAAGCTCGCCTTGAAGTAGTCGCGCCACGGCCGGAACGTGTGCCGCACCAGACCGTGCTCGCCGAAGAAGAATCGCACGGCGCTCGTCAGCGTGCGCCAGCGCAGCAGCTCGCCGCCTTCCCACAGATTGCGCGCCGTCTGGCGCAGCACATCGGTCGTGAAGTGCAGCGCGACGATGCGCATCCAGCGCCGCCGCCACAACTCGCTGCCGCCGAGCGCCCGGTACACGTCGAACGCGACGCTGCGGTGCTCGGCTTCTTCCGACGCGTGCCACAGCCACATCGTCTTCAGCCGCGGCTCGGCGCCTTCGAGCACCTGCGGATGCACGAGCAGATGCTCGGCGAGGATCGCGGTGAAGTGCTCGGTCGCCGCGGTGGCCGCGACCGCATGGCGCGGATCGGGAATCGCGTCGAACCGCCGGATCCGCGAACGGGCGCGCACCTCCCAGGTGTTGACGCAACCCTGCCGTGCGAGCTGCTCGTTGAACAGCGCATGCACGCGCCGGTGCGTCGCCTCCTGGCCGACGAAGCCCTGCACCGCCTCGTCGAACACCGCCCGCTGCTCGGGCGACATCGACTTGACACCCTTCCTCAGCGAATCGATGAAGAACTGCTCGCCGACCGGGAAGCTCATCGACAGCGCGTTGAAGAACGCGGTGCGGAACGCGTCGCCGCCGTTCCAGTGGCGCTCGAACGGCGTCTCGAGGTCGACCAGCAGGCGGCGGACAGTCAACGAGCCCATGGCGCAGTGTCCTTCACTCCCCGACCGACTTCAACAGCGCGGCCCACGCCTTCGGGTCGGCGCGCTTGATCGCCTTCAGCTCTGCGAGCAGCTCGGCCGCGTGGCGCTTCTTGGCTGTCTCCTTGATCGCATTGATCTGCTTGGCCATCTCGACCAGCGGCTCGACATTCTCGTCGTGGCTCGCGCCGGCCTTGGCCGCCAGCGCCACGACCGCGTCGGTCAGACGGCCGAGCTGGCGGCCGTAGCTGTACCGTCCGACGATCTCGCGCTCGGCCTCCGGCGAACGCGAGTTCGCCTGCGTCACGTAGATGTTGCCGAAGGTCCAGCCGTTGTTGAAGCGCTCGTCGACTGCAGACGGCAGCCACGGAAACCAGTTCGTGAACGACAGATCGCTCATGGGTCATCCTTCCCTGTTCGTTGACCAACCCACCACCACCCCCGCGAGAAACGTTCAGGCGCGCGCCGTGCCGCCGCGCGCCTGCAGGCTCGCCACATAGCTGGCGCGCGTGCCCATCACGTGATCGCGCAGCAGCGCCTCGAAGGCCTTGAAGTCTCCTTGCTCGAACAGCTCGAGCAAGTGCTTGTGCTGCTCGAAGCCGCGCGGATTCAGCACGTCGGTGCCGGCCGAGAGGTGCGTGCGCAGGGCCGCAATCTTCGCACCGGCGGTCGCGTAGGCGGCCTGCAGGTACGGGTTGCCGCAGTGATGCACGAACGCTTCGTGCAGGCGCGTGTCGGCGCGGCTGTAGCGCACCGCGTCCTTGGCCTTGCGCGCGGCCGCCATCTCGGCAACCGCCGACTTCAGGTCGCCCAGCGCCGCGGCCTTGTCATGCCGCCACGCCAGCTCGGCTGCGCGCGGCTCCATCACGAAACGGAACTCGCACAGCGCGACGATGTCGGCCTCGCTGGGCTCGAACACGTAGCTGCCACGCTGCGGACGGATGCTGACCAGGCCCAACAGCTGCAGTTGGTTCAGCGCTTCGCGCACCGGCGTGCGGCTGACGCCGAACGAGGTGGCGAGTGTCTCCTCCGGAATCATCGCGCCGAGCGCGAACTCGCCGTCGATGATGGCCTCGCGC
>DATEFR010000094.1:0-17682 GCA_035280545.1 Burkholderiaceae bacterium
GGCGGTCTCTTCCTTCTTCCAGAACGGCGCCTGCGTCTTCAGATAGTCCATCAGGAACTCGCACGCCTGGAACGCCTGGCCGCGGTGCGCGGCGCTGACCGCCACCATCATGATCTGGTCCAGCGGCTGCAGCAGGCCGACGCGGTGGATCACACGCACCGCGCGGATCTCGAAGCGGCGCGTGGCCTCGTCGACCATCGTCTCGATCGCGGCCTCGGTCATGCCGGGATAGTGCTCGAGCTCCATCGCGCGAATGCTGCCGGCCGGCTCGCCGTGCGACAGGTGCCGGTCGCGCACCGTGCCGACGAACGCGACGACGCCGCCGACACCTGCATCGCCGGCGCGCAGCGACGCGACTTCGGCGCTGAGGTCGAAGTCTTCGGTCCGAATGACGACCCGCGGCGTTTTCATCCTGCCTTCGCCTCCGTCAGCCGCCGGTCACCGGCGGAAAAAACGCGAGCTCGCCGCCAGCGGCCGGCAGTGCGGTCTTCTCGTCGCACAGCACCTTGTCGAACGCCATGCGCAGCGCCTTGCCGCGCGCGAGCATGGCGGCATGCGCGCCGCCGCGGGCGATCAGCGCATCGCGCACGCTCGCGACCGTCGCGCCGTCGGCCACCTCGAGCGTCTCGCCCGGCCCGAGCGCCTCGCGGATCGCCGCGAAATACCGGATCTGCAACTTCATCGTCCCAACCACTCCGCAAACGAAAGATACGCGACCGCATCGCCCTTCGCGATCGCGTGGCCGCCGGGATTGTCGACGACGCCGTCGCCCCAGACCGCCGACGTCAGCACGCCGGAGCTTTGGTTCGGGAACAGGTCCAGGCCTCCCTCGGCATTGCGTCGCACGCGCAGGAACTCGCGGCGCTTGTCGGGGCGCGGCCAGTCGAAGTCGGCGCGCAGCGTCAGCGGGCGGGTGCCCAGATCGGTCGCGCCCTGCAGGCGCAACAGCAGCGGACGCACCAGCAGCAGGAACGTGATGAAGCTCGAGACCGGGTTGCCCGGCAGGCCGACGATGTAGGCGCCGCAATTCTCCGATTCACCTGCCTGCTCCCGTTCAACCTGAGGTATCGAACGGCGCACCTCGCCGAACGCGAACGGCTTGCCGGGCTTGATCGCGATCTGCCACAGCTCGATCCGCCCTTCGGCCTGCACCGCGGGGCGCAGGTGATCCTCTTCGCCGACCGAGACGCCGCCGGAGGTCACGATCAGATCGTGCCCCTGCGCCGCCCGCCGCAGTGCGTCGCGCGTGGCGTCGAGCCGGTCAGGCACGATGCCCAGGTCGCTGCATTCGCAGCCCATCGCCTCGATCAACGCACGCAAGGTGTAGCGGTTCGAGTTGTAGATCGCGCCGGGCTTCAGCGGCTCGCCGGGCATCACGAGCTCGTCTCCGGTCGAGAACAGCGCCACGCGCGGCCGGCGCGCGACCGTGAGCCGCGCCGCGCCGACCGAGGCCGCGAGCCCCAGCGCCTGTGGCGTCAGGCGTGTGCCCGCAGGCAGCACGGTGGCGTCGCTACGCACGTCTTCGCCGCGCCGGCGTATCCATTGGCCCGGCGTCGGCAGCGCGTCGATCCGCACCGAGCCGTCGAGCGCCGTCGCTTGTTCCTGCATCACGATCGTGTCGGCACCGGGCGGCACCTGCGCGCCGGTGAAGATGCGCGCCGCGGTGCCAGGCTGCAGCGGCTGGCCGACGCTGCCGGCCGGGATGCGCTGGCTCACCGGCAGCGACGTGCCCGCGGCCGGCACGTCGGCGCAGCGCAGCGCATAGCCGTCCATCGAGCTGTTGTCGGCCGGCGGCACGTCCAGGCTGGAACGCACGTCCGCGGCCAGCACGCGGCCGAGGGCGTCGAAGGTCGAGACCGATTCGGCTTCAGCCGCGGGCAGCGCCTGCGTGCCGGCGAGCAGCCGGTCCAGTGCTTCGTCCAGCGTGAGCATCGGCGCCTTCGGAGGCATCGGCGCTGCGGGGGTTGGCGTACTCATATCGCTCGGGTTGGCTCAGCAGGAATTCGACCACGGCATCGGCATCGTTCAGGTCCAGCAGCGGCAGCCGGGTCGGCTGCGGCAGCGCACCCGGACTGTCGGTGCAGATCGCGACGATGTGCGGATCGTTCGGATATTGCGCCGGTTTGTCGGCGGCTGCACGCCAGATCTCGATCTTCGGCAGCGCGGCGCTCTTGAAGCCTTCGACCAGCACCCAGTCGCATTCGCGCAGCTCGGCCAGCAGCTCGTGCACGGTCGGCGCGGCACGCGTCTCGAACTCGCGGATCTTCGCGAGCCGGCGCTCGGACGCGATCACGACCTCGTAGGCCCCGGCCTGGCGATGGCGCCACGAGTCCTTGCCCTCGTGGTCGATGTCGAACGCATGGTGAGCATGCTTGACGACCGAGACGCGCTGACCCGCGAGCCTGAACCGCGCGATCAGCTGCTCGACCAGCGTGGTCTTGCCCGATCCGGAATACCCGCTGAACCCGACGACCTTCATCCGCCCACTTTATGCGTTCTCGGCGATGTAGCGCTTGACCGCCATCACATCGGCCTTCATCACCTGGAAGCGCTTGGGGAGCTGCTCGATGCCGCGCAGCGCGGCCGGTCGATCCGGTTCTTGGCCGATCGCCTCGACGATGGTCTGCGCGAACTTGGCCGGCAGCGCCGTTTCGAGCACGATCATCGGCACGCCGGCCTCGACATGCTCGCGCGCGACCTTCAGGCCATCGGCCGTGTGCGTGTCGATCAGCTCGCCGAAGCGGCCGTGCGTGTCGCGTATCGTCGCGAGCCGGTCGGCGTGGGTGCTGCGGCCGGAGACGAAGCCATGGCCGGCGATGCGCGCGACTTCGTCGCCGGCGAGCGTGAACGCGCCGCGCTGGCCGATCTCGTCGGCGAACAGCGCCCGCGTGCGCGCCGCGTCGCGCCGCAGCAGGTCGAACACGAAGCGCTCGAAGTTCGAGGACTTGCTGATGTCCATCGACGGGCTCGATGTCTCGTGCGTCTCGGCGCTGCCGCGCACGCGGTAGGTGCCGGTGCGGAAGAACTCGTCGAGCACGTCGTTCTCGTTGGTCGCGAGCACGAGGCGCTTGATCGGCAGGCCCATCATGCGGGCGACGTGGCCGGCGCAGATGTTGCCGAAGTTGCCGGACGGCACCGCGAAGCTGACCTGCTCCTCTTCGCACTTGGTCGCCTGGAAGTAGCCAGCGAAGTAGTAGACGACCTGCGCGACCAGCCGCGCCCAGTTGATCGAGTTGACCGTGCCGATCGCGTGCCGGCGCTTGAACTCCAGATCGTTCGAGACCGCCTTGACGATGTCCTGGCAGTCGTCGAACACGCCTTCGATCGCGATGTTGTGGATGTTCGCGTCCTGCAGGCTGAACATCTGCGCCTGCTGGAACGGGCTCATGCGGCCATGCGGGCTCAGCATGAAGACCTTGACGCCGCGCTTGCCGCGCATCGCGTACTCGGCGGCGCTGCCGGTATCCCCCGACGTCGCACCGAGGATGTTCAGGTGCTGGCCACGGCGCGCGAGCTCGTACTCGAACAGGTTGCCGAGCAGCTGCATCGCCATGTCCTTGAAGGCGAGCGTCGGGCCGTTCGACAGGCTTTCGAGGTAGACGCCGGGTTCGAGACGGCGCAGCGGCACGATCTGCTCGGTGCCGAAGACCTCGCGTGTGTACGTCTTCGCGATCAGCGCGCGCAGGTCGGCGCCGGGGATGTCGGCGATGAACAGCGACAGGATCTCGTACGCCAGCTCGGGGTAGCTCAGGTCGCGCCAGCGCGCAAGCGTCGCCGCGTCGACCTTCGGGTACTGCGTCGGCCAGTACAGCCCGCCGTCCGGTGCCAGGCCTTCGAGCAGGATCTCGCAGAAGCTGCGCTCGGTGATGTCCCCGCGCGTGCTGATGTACTTCAACTCAATTCTTCCTTGCGGATCCGCACGATGGGCGCGAGCACGGTGGGCAGCGCCTGCATCTGCGCGATCGCTTCGTTCATGTGGCCTTCGACCGTCTTGTGGGTCAGGATGATCAGGTCGGTCTGGGCTTCGCCCTCGGCCGATTCGCGCTGCAGCACCGCGTCGATCGAGATGTCGCGCTCGGCCAGGATGCCGGTGATGCGCGCGAGCACGCCGGTCTGGTCGGCCACCTGCAGCCGCAGATAGAACGACGTGACCACCTCGGCAATCGGCAGGATGCGCGTGTCCTGCAGCGCGCCCGGCTGGAACGCCAGGTGCGGCACGCGATGGTCC
Organism: Burkholderiaceae bacterium; assembly: GCA_035280545.1. Lineage (GTDB taxonomy): Bacteria > Pseudomonadota > Gammaproteobacteria > Burkholderiales > Burkholderiaceae_C > DATCSE01. The sequence continues at coordinate 4,229 of DATEFR010000094.1, forward strand.
GGGTCGGCGGTGTGCAGCCGGGTGATGTCGACCAGATCCGCAATGACGGCCGAGGCCGTCGGCTCGGCGCCGGCGCCCTTGCCGTAGTGCAGCGTCGTGCCGACCGCGTCGCCATGCACGACCACCGCATTCATCGCGCCCTCGACGTTCGCCAGCAGTCGCGTGGACGGCACCAGCGTCGGATGCACGCGCAACTCGATGCCGCCGGCGTCGTCGCGCCGCTTCGTGATCCCCAGCAGCTTGATGCGGTAGCCGAGCTGCTCCGCATAACGGATATCGGTCGCATTCAGCTTCGTGATGCCTTCGACGTACGCGCGGTCGTACTGCACCGGGATGCCGAACGCGATCGCGCTCATGATGGTCGCCTTGTGCGCGGCGTCTATGCCTTCGATGTCGAAGGTCGGGTCGGCCTCGGCATACCCGAGCTGCTGCGCCTGCTTCAGCACGACGTCGAAGTCCAAGCCCTTCGAGCGCATCTCGGAGAGGATGAAATTGGTCGTGCCGTTGATGATGCCGGCGATCCATTCGATGCGGTTCGCTGTCAGCCCCTCGCGCAGCGCCTTGATGATCGGGATGCCGCCGGCCACGGCGCCCTCGAAGGCGACCATCACGCCGCGCTCGCGCGCCAGCGCGAAGATCTCGGTGCCGTGCACCGCGAGCAGCGCCTTGTTCGCGGTGACCACGTGCTTGCCGGCGCGGATCGCCTCGAGCACCAGCTCGCGCGCGATGCCCTCGCCGCCGATCAGCTCGACGACGATGTCGATCGCCGGGTTCGCGATGATCTCGCGCGCGTCGTCGACCACCTTCGCGGCGTTGCCGACAAGGCGGCGCGCTTCGTCGAGCTTGCGCCGCGACACCATCGTCACCTCGATGCCGCGGCCGGCGCGGCGCCGGATCTCTTCCTGGTTGCGCTGCAGCACGCTGAACACGCCGCTGCCGACGGTGCCGATGCCCAGCAGGCCCACTTGTATCGGTTTCATCTTTCTATTGATCCAGGAAGTGTCAGTGCGAATGCCGGCGGCGGAAGTGCTCGAGGAAGCGCGCGATGCGCCCGATCGCCTCGGTCAGGTCGTCGGAGTTCGGCAGGAACACGATGCGGAAGTGGTCCGGCGTGGCCCAGTTGAAGCCCGTGCCCTGCACGATCAGCACCTTCTGCTCGGCGAGCAGCTCGTAGGCGAACTGCTGGTCGTCGGTGATCGGATAGACCTTGGGGTCTAGCCGCGGGAACATGTAGAGCGCCGCCTTGGGCTTGACGACCGTGACACCGGGAATCTCCGTCAGCAATTGGTACGCGAGGTCGCGCTGCTTGCACAGTCGGCCGCCGGGCGCAACCAGGTCGTCGATGCTCTGGTAGCCGCCGAGCGCGGTCTGGATCGCGAGCTGGCCCGGCGTGTTCGCGCACAGGCGCAGCGAGGCCAGCATGTTCAGGCCCTCGATGTAGTCCTTCGCGTGGCGCTTCTCGCCGGAGACGACCATCCAGCCGGCGCGGTAGCCGCAGGAGCGGTAGTTCTTCGACAGGCCGTTGACGGTGACGAACAGCACGTCGTCGGCGAGCGACGCGATGCTCGTGTGCTTGTTCCCGTCGTACAGCGTCTTGTCGTAGATCTCGTCGGCGAACACGACCAGCTGGTGCTGCCGCGCGACCTCGACGATCTGGCTCAGCACCTCCGGCGGGTACAGCGCGCCGGTCGGGTTGTTCGGGTTGATCACGACCAGCGCCTTGGTGCGCGGCGTGACCTGCGCCTTCATGTGCTCGATGTCCGGCAGCCAGCCGGTGGATTCGTCGCAGCGGTAGTGCACCGGCGTGCCGCCGGAGAGCCCGACGACCGCGGTGTACAGCGGGTAGTCGGGCGACGGGATCAGCACCTCGTCACCGTCGTTGAGCAACGCGTTCATGCCCATCGCGATCAGCTCGGAGGCACCGTTGCCGAGGTAGACGTCGTCTATCGTCACCCCGGCCACGTGCTTCTGCTGCGCGTAGTGGACGACGGCCTTGCGCGGCGCGAACAGCCCCTTGGAATCCGTGTAACCGGCCGCATGTGGGATGTTGCGCATCATGTCCTGGACGATCTCGTCCGGCGGCTCGAGCCCGAACGCGGCGACGTTGCCGATGTTCAGCTTGATGATCTTCTGGCCCTCTTCCTCCATCTCGCGGGCCTTGTCGAGCACGGGGCCGCGGATGTCGTAGGCGACGTTGGCGAGCTTGCTCGACTTGGGCAGAGGGTTCAAGGCGGCTCCTGCAGGGCGTGGCGCGTTGCAAAACATAGAATTTTACGCGCAGAGCCCGTCTCGACGTCGTCGCGCCGGCCTCGCCGAACCACTTGATCACGATGAAACTGCAAGCCGACCGCATCGATGGCCAGAACGCCGTGCAACGCCATAGCAGCGAGGGCGTGATCGTCAACGGCATCGAGCACCGCGCCAGCGTGGTCGTGCCGTGGCAAGGCGAGGTCGTGGGCTGGCCGGTATCCGACTTCGCGGCACTGTCGGCCGAGCACTTCGCGCTGCTCGCCGAACGCGACCCGGAGATCGTGATCTTCGGCAGCGGCACGCGCATCCGCTTCGTCAAGCCGGCGCTGCTGCGGCCACTGATCGAGCGCCGCATCGGCATCGAAACGATGGACACGGCGGCCGCTTGCCGCACCTACAACGTGCTGCTGGCCGAAGGGCGATCGGTCGTGCTCGCGGCGCTGTTCGAGCCCGTGCGGCGAACCGGCTGAACGCGCCGGCGCGCCGTAGTGGCATAGGCCGGTTGCGTATGGGCAGCCCTTATAATCTCGGGCTACGCGCTGCGCGCGCTCTACAGCGAAAAACGATTCATGACGCCAGCCCTCAACAAACCTCTCCCGGAATTTGAAGCGCTCGCGACCGGCGGTGTGAAGTTCACGCCGCACGCCTTCGCCGGCAAGATCGTGGTGCTGTATTTCTACCCCAAGGACAACACGCCGGGCTGCACCACCGAGGCGATGCAGTTCCGCGATCATCACAAGGATTTCGTCAAGTCCGGCGCCGTCGTCTTCGGCGTGTCGCGCGACAACATGGCCTCGCACGAGAAGTTCAAGCAAAGCCTCGAACTGCCGTTCGAGCTGATCGCCGACACCGAAGAGAAGCTGTGCCACATGTTCGGCGTGGTCAAGAACAAGATCATGTACGGCAAGAAGGTCAAGGGCATCGAGCGCAGCACCTTCCTGATCGATGGCGATGGCGTGCTGCGCGGCGAATGGCGCGGCCTGAAGGTTGCCGGCCATGTCGAAGAAGTGCTGAAAGCGGTCAAGGGGCTGAAGAAGGCCGGCTGAATGCGGCGCAGCTCGTCTGCGTCAATCCCGAAGGGCCGGCCTATGCCGGCTTTTTCGTTTTGTGGCAAATCCTGAGCACGGCTCCATCCCGGTGTCACACGGGGCGTGCATAATGACTTCATGCATGAGTGCTTCCGCGAACGCAGTTCGCTCGCATAGGCCAAGCCGCACAGACGACTGTGCGGCTTTTTTGTTTTCTTACTGCCCGAAACTCTGATGCCACTGCCCAAGCCGCCTGCCAAAAGAGCCTCCCTCCTCAGCGCCGCCGACTTCGCCAGCCTCGATGCGCAAGCGGCTTCCTCGCAGACCGGCAAACGCCCGCAGAAAACCCGTCATGCCCCGGAGCCGGCATCGCCGCCGCTGATGGAGCTGTTCGACGATCGGACCAGCAGCCCCACCGTGGTCGCCAAAGCGGCCGAGAAGGTGCACGAGAAGACCGCGCCCGCCATGCCGCACAGGCCGGTGCGGCCCGAGACGCGAGCCGGCAAGCCGCGCGGCAACGGCCCGGCGACCTTGTTCGTGCTCGACACCAACGTGCTGATGCACGACCCGACCGCGCTGTTCCGCTTCGAAGAGCACGACATCTACCTGCCGATGATCACGCTCGAGGAGCTCGACAGCCACAAGCGCGGCATGACCGAGGTGGCGCGCAATGCGCGCCAGGTCAGCCGCGAGCTCGATGCGCTCGCCACGACGATGCCGAGCCGCGACGCCACCGGCATGTCCGAGGGCCTGCCGCTGGCCAGCACCGGCCACCGCGAAGCCGGCGGCAAGCTGTACTTCCAGACCGACTTGATCGACGTGACCTTGCCGGCCGGACTGCCGCACGGCAAGGCCGACAACCAGATCCTCGGCGTCGTGCAAGCGCTGCGCGAACAGCACCGCGGCGGGCGCGACGTGGTGTTGGTGTCCAAGGACATCAACATGCGCATCAAGGCGCGGGCGTTGGGTCTGCCGGCCGAGGACTACTTCAACGACAAGACGCTGGACGACGGCGACCTGCTCTACACCGGTGTGCTGACGCTGCCCGCGGACTTCTGGGAGCGCCACGGCAAGACGATGGAGAGCTGGCAGCAAGGCGGCGCGACCTTCTACCGCATCAGCGGCCCGCTGGTGCCGGCGCTCCTGGTCAACCAGTTCGTCTTCCTCGAAGCGCCCGGCGCCGCACCGCTGTACGCGAAGGTCACCGAGATCACCGGCAAGTCGGCCGTGCTGAAGACGCTGAAGGAGTACACGCATCAGAAGAACGCGGTTTGGGGCGTGACCGCGCGCAACCGCGAGCAGAACTTCGCGCTGAACCTGCTGATGGATCCGGAGTGCGACTTCATCACGCTGACCGGCACCGCCGGCACCGGCAAGACACTGATGACGCTCGCCGCCGGTCTGAGCCAGGTGATGGACGACCGCCGCTATACCGAGATCATCGTGACCCGCGTGACCGTGCCGGTCGGCGAGGACATCGGCTTCCTGCCCGGCACCGAGGAAGAGAAGATGAGCCCGTGGATGGGCGCGCTCGACGACAACCTCGAGGTGCTCTCGAAGAGCGACGGCGGCGCCGGCGAATGGGGCCGTGCCGCGACCAACGACCTGGTGCGCAGCAAGATCAAGATCAAGAGCCTGAACTTCATGCGCGGGCGCACCTTCCTGAACAAGTTCGTCATCATCGACGAGGCGCAGAACCTGACGCCCAAGCAGATGAAGACCCTGATCACGCGTGCCGGTCCGGGCACGAAAATCGTCTGCCTCGGCAACCTCGCGCAAATCGACACGCCGTACCTCACCGAAGGCAGCTCAGGGTTGACCTTCGCGGTCGATCGCTTCAAGGGCTGGCCGCACTCGGGCCACGTGATGCTGGCGCGCGGCGAGCGTTCGCGGCTCGCCGACTTTGCGTCCGAGGTGCTCTAACCGGGGCGGACGTCTCGATCAGGCATCGCCGCGCACGCGCAGGAAGCGCGCGAAGCGCGGCGTGCCGTTCGCCGTCGTGCCCTGGTAGGTGTAGGTCACGACGGCCCCGATGGCCGGTGGATCGGCGCGCTGCGCATCGCTGAAACCGCTGCCGAGCGCGAAGCGCACGCCGTCGTCGGTGCGTACCCGCAGCGCGCCCAGCATGCCGGCGTACTTGCCGCGGCCGGCAACATGGCCGACCACGACGGCTTCGGCATCCTGCAGCGGCTTCAGTTTCAGCAACGCATCGGTGCGACCGACAACGTACGGCGCATCGGCGCGGTGCAGAACCAAGCCCTCGCCGCCGGCACGAACGACGTCGACAAGGCGGCGCCGCAATGACGCGCGGTCGGCGATGCGCTGCTGCTCGATCGCGATCAGCGTATCCGGGGCCTGGCGAGCGGCCAGCGCCTGCAGGATCCGCGCGCGCTCTTCGAACGTGCCGACGGCATCGGGCATCTCGAAGAGCATGTAGCGCACGTCGCGCCACTCGGCATCGACCGGCGTGTTCTTGCGCACGACACCCGACACCGCCTCGAAGCGCCCGCGCGCAATCCACAGCTCGCCGTCGAGCGGCGTGTCACGCGGCAGCCGCTGGGTGAACCACGCGGGCGCGGCCACCGGCAAGCCGCTGCGAAAGCGCAGGTTCCGGCCGTCCCACCAGGCACGTACACCGTCGTACTTCTCGCTGACGAGGAAGCCGGCAGGATCCACATCGTCCGGCGCCTGGCGCGCCAGCACCAGGTTGGTCCGCCCGGCGGCTGGGACCGAAGACCTGGCACTGGCGACCGGCAGGGCCAGCGACGCGCTGCTGGTCGCCGCCCACAACAGCCAGCGACGCCGCGAGACGCGCGAGTTCTCTCTCATCGATGCGCCAACGGTCCGCTGCATGCTCCCCTCCCTCGTTTGCTGTTGCGGGAGGCACTGTGCCGGCGCGTGCCGCGGCCATCCATCCCTCTGGAGGCCGGGCCGCTTCGCTCCGTCGGGGGACGAAGCGACGACGATCAGCCGTCGACGCAGTCGCGGATCTGCTGCAACGCCGCCGGGTCGTCCATCGTCGTCAGGTCGCCGGGATCGCGCTGCTCGCAGACCGCCTGGATCGCGCGGCGCAAGAGCTTGCCCGAGCGCGTCTTCGGCAACAAGCTCACGATGTGCACACGTGCCGGCCGCGCGAGCGCGCCCAGCTTCTGATCGACCGTCTTCATGATCTCGCCTTCGAGCTTCAACCTGGCGGACGCATCGGCCAGACCGCTCGCATCCTTGGCGACGACGAAGGCGATCGCGACTTGCCCTTTGAGCTGATCGGCAACGCCGACGACCGCGACCTCGGCGACATTCGCATGGCCCGCGATCGTCTCCTCGATCTCGCGCGTGCCGAGGCGGTGCCCGGCGACGTTGATCACGTCATCGGTGCGGCCCAGGATGAAGTAGTAGCCGTCGGCATCGCGCACGCCCCAGTCGAAGGTGCTGTAGAGCTGCTGCCCCGGGATGCTCTTCCAGTAGGTGTTGACGAAGCGCTCGTCGTCGCGCCACACGGTCTGCATGCACCCGGGCGGCAACGGGTGCGCAATCGCGAGCACGCCCTTGCGGCCCGGCTCGGTGATCTCGGCGCCTTCGACCTCGTCGATCAGCTTCACGTCGTAACCGTACATCGCGACGCCCGGGCTGCCGAAGCGGCTGGGTTGGGCCTGGACGCCGTTGGCGATCGTCAGGATCGGCCAGCCGGATTCGGTCTGCCAGTAGTTGTCGATCACCGGCTTGCCCAGGGCGTTGGCGATCCAGCTCGCGGTCGGCTCGTCCAGCGGCTCGCCGGCGAGGTACAGCGCACGCAGCGAGCTCAGGTCGTGCTCGCGCAGGTGCTTCTCGTCGTGCTTCTTCAGCACGCGCACGGCGGTCGGCGCGCTGAACATCGCCGTCACGCGGTACTTCTCGACCAACCGCCACCAGATGCCGGCATCGGGGCGGATCGGCAGGCCTTCGTAAAGGAGGGTCGCCATCCCGGCGATCAGCGGCCCGTAGACGATGTAGCTGTGGCCCACGACCCAACCGATGTCGCTGGTCGAGAAGTAGGCCTCGCCGGGCTGGCCGCAGAAGATGTGCTTCATGCTCGCCGCCAGCGCGACGGCATAGCCGCCGGTGTCGCGCTGCACGCCCTTGGGCTTGCCGGTCGTGCCGCTGGTGTAGAGCGTGTAGCTCGGGTGGGTGGCAGCCAGCCAGGCGCACGGCACCACGGCATCCAGGTGGCGTTCGCGCAGTGCCGCGTATCCGACGTCACGGCCCGCCACCTGTTCCATCGGCGCGAGACCGCGATCGACCAGCAGCACCTTCTCGGGTTTGTGCGTCGCGAGGCGGATCGCCTCGTCGAGCAAAGGCTTGTACGCGACGACCTTGCCGGCACGGCTGCCGGCATCGGCGCTGACGATGACCCGCGGCGTCGCATCGTCGATCCGGCTCGCCAGGCTGCCGCTGGCGAAGCCGCCGAACACGACGCTGTGGATCGCGCCTATGCGCGCACAGGCCAGCATCGCGAACACCGCCTGCGGGATCATCGGCATGTAGATCAGCACGCGGTCGCCCTGCTGCACGCCGAGCGCGATCAGGCATGCGGCCATGCGCTGCACCTCGACATGCAGCTCGCGGAAGCTGTAGACGCGCTCCTCGCCGCCCTCCTTCCCCACTTCGGTCGAGACCCAGATCAGCGCGTTCTGCTCGGCGCGATGCGCCAGATGCCTGTCGATCGCGTTGTGGCACAAGTTGGTCTGCCCGCCGACGAACCAGCCGGCAAACGGTGGGTTGCTCGAATCGCAGACCGTGTCGAAGGGCCGGTGCCAATCGATCAGCTGTGCCTGCTCGGCCCAGAAGGCATCGCGATCGGCGATCGAACGGCGGTAGAAATCGGCGTAGGTTTCCTCGGCGGTACGGGTCTGCGGCACGGTCGGATTCCTCGCAGTCATGGCCACGCGGCGCGTGGACCCGGCAGGGACGATAGCGCAAGCCCGGGCGCGAGCGACCGAGGGGAAGTGGCGATGGCCGGACGACATCAAGATCGCCGAATAGCTTGAAAAAGCACGCCCAAGCTGCTGTCGCGCTTAACATTTTGTATTGACGCGAGATGCTGCCGTGGTATCCTGCCGCGCCATGCCGCCGCCCGCTCCGATGCCCTCTCACGCCCGCCGCCTCGCTGCCGCGCTGCTGCTGGCGCTGACGACATCCGCGGCGTTTGCGGCGCCCGACATCGACCCGATCGGCAGCGACGCGCTGGGCCGCTTTCTCGCCGACAGCGGCATCGCCAACGCGGCCAAGAACGCCAGCACGGTCGCCAACGCACCGGTCGCGGCGGCTTCGGACATGGTCGTCACCGCGATGAACTTTCTCGGCGTGCGCTACCGCCGCGGCGGCAACGATGCCGACGGCGGGTTCGACTGCAGCGGCTTCACGCGCTATGTGTTCGAGAACAGCGTCGGCCTGGTGCTGCCGCGCCGGGCCGACGAGCAGGCCAAGGCCCCGGGGCTGGTCCCGGTCAAGCGCGACGAGCTGAAACCCGGCGATCTGGTGTTCTTCAACACGCTGAAGCGCACGTTCTCGCACGTCGGCATCTACGTCGGCGACGGCAAGTTCATCCACTCGCCGCGCCCCGGCGGCGAAGTGCGGGTCGAGGACATGGGCTTCAAGTACTGGAAGAAGCGCTTCACGGGCGCACGGCGGGTCGAGCCCGCCAACCCGCCCGCGATGCCGCAACCGGTTGCCGCCGAGCCGGCTGCCGGTCCCGCCGCCGGCAAGTAGCGGCTGCACTGCGCCGCCGCGCTGCGGCCGGATGCATTCAGGGTTTAGGCAGCGCAGGCACAATCGCGCCATGACCGACAAAGTCATTCCGCTCGCCGATCACCGCTACGCCGCGCGCGTGCCGCGCATCCCGACGCACCTCGCCTCCCCCACGGGACATGTGGCCGACACACTCGGCCGCCCGCTGCACGACCTGCGCATCTCGGTGACCGACCGCTGCAACTTCCGCTGCGGCTACTGCATGCCCAAGGAAGTGTTCGACAAGGACTACCGCTTCCTGCCGCATGCGTCGCTGCTGAGCTTCGAGGAGCTCGCGCGCACCGCACGGCTGTTCGTCGCGCACGGCGTGCGCAAGATCCGGCTGACCGGCGGCGAGCCGCTGCTGCGCAAGAACCTCGAGATCCTGGTGGGCATGCTCGCCGGACTGCATACGCCCGAAGGCGATGCACTCGACCTGACGCTGACGACCAACGGCTCGGTGCTCGCACGCAAGGCCCAGGCGCTGAAGGACGCCGGCCTGCAGCGCGTGACGGTCAGCCTGGACGCGATCGACGACGCGGTGTTCCGCCGCATGAACGACGCCGACTTCCCGGTCGCCGACGTGCTGGCCGGCATCGAGGCGGCGCAGGCGGTCGGGCTCGGCCCGATCAAGGTCAACATGGTCGTGCAGCGCGGCGTCAACGACGACCAGATCCTGCCGATGGCGCGCCACTTCAAGGGCAGCGGCATCGTGCTGCGCTTCATCGAGTACATGGACGTCGGCGCGACCAATGGCTGGCGCATGGATCAGGTGCTGCCGTCGGACGAGGTGGTCCGCCGGATCGCGGCGGAGTACGCGCTCGAACCGCTGGCCGCGAGCGCTGCCGGCGAAACCGCGCAGCGCTGGCGCTATGCGGATGGCAGCGGCGAGATCGGCACGATCTCCAGCGTGACCCACGCGTTCTGCCACGACTGCAACCGGGCGCGGCTCTCGACCGAAGGCAAGCTGTTCCTGTGCCTGTTCGCGAACCACGGCCACGATCTGCGCGCGCTGCTGCGCGGCGGCTACGACGATGCGCAGATCGCCGCGGCGATCGGCCTGATCTGGCAAGGCCGCGACGATCGCTACTCCGAGCTGCGCGGCAGCCCGGAGGCGGGGGCCGCACTGGCCGAAGAACCGCGCGTCGAAATGCACTACATCGGCGGATGACGCGGCCGATGGCACCTGTCTCGAAGGACGACATCACCGGCCTGATCCTCGCCGGCGGCCGCGGCAGCCGCATGGGCGGCGTCGACAAGGGCCTGCAGAACCACCAGGGCATGCCGCTCGCGATGCATGCCCTGTTGCGCCTGGCTCCGCAGGTCGGCCACCTGATGATCAATGCGAACCGCAACCTCGGCGCTTACGAGGCGATGGGCGTGCCGGTCTGGCCCGATGCATTGCCCGACTACCCCGGCCCGCTCGCCGGCTTCCTGGCCGGGCTCGAGCGCTGCGAGACGACCTATCTCGTGACCGTGCCGTGCGATTCGCCGCAGTTCCCGCATGACCTGGTCGCGCGGCTGTTCGCGGCGCTCGAGCGCGACGCCGCCGAGATCGCGATGCCGGTGACGGTGGAGGACGGCGTCCGCCAGCCTCAACCGGTGTTCTGCCTGATGCACGCCAGCATGCTCGACAGCCTGGTCGCGTTCACGCAATCCGGCCAACGCAAGATCGACCGCTGGACGGCGCTGCACCGCTGTGTCGAAGTCGAGTTCGACGACCCGCGCGCGTTCGTCAACGCGAACACGCTGGCGGAGTTGCAGCAGCTGAGCTCGAATGGCTGAGCCCGCGGCCGGCATGCTCGAGGCGATCGAGTTGCGGCGGCTGCGCCCCGAGGATCTGCCCGCCTACAAGCGGCTTCGCGACGCGGCGCTCGCCGACGACCCGACTGCCTTTACATCGGACGCCGAGACCGAGCGGGGCAAAGCGGCCGACAGCTACCTGCCGCGGCTCGGGATCGCCGTGGCGCAGGGTGGCGTCTTCACGCTGGGCGCGTGGCGCGGCGTCGCCGGCGTCGGCGAACCCGAGCTGATCGGCGCGATCAGCTGCGAGCGCGACCGGCGCATCAAGGTGCGTCACATCGGCCACATCGTCGGCATGATGGTGCGCCGCGACGCGCGCGGCCAGGGTGTCGGCCGGCAGTTGGTCGCGGCCTGCATCGCCGAGGCGCGCCGCGCCGACGGGCTCGAGATGCTGACGCTGACCGTCACGGCGTCGAACGCCTCGGCGGTGCGCCTCTACGAAGGCGCGGGCTTCGTTCGCTATGGCTCGCTGCCGCACGCGATCAAGGTCGATGGCCATTACCATGCGAAAGACCACATGGTTCTTTCGTTATGAACACCGATTCATCACTGCCTGGCGCGCCGTCGATGACGCTCGAGCAGATCGCCTCGTGCGTCGCCGGCTACGACCCGAACGCGTTGCCGGTCGCGCAGGCGCGCGAGTTCATCGCCCGGCTGGTGCCGACCGTGCGCGGCATCGAGTCGGTCGCGATCCGCAGCGCACTCGGCCGCGTGCTCGCGCGCGACGTGATCTCGACCATCGCCGTACCGGCCGCCGACAACTCGGCGATGGACGGTTATGCGCTGCGCGGCAGCGAGCTCTCGGCCGAGAGCGCGAGCCGTTTCCGCGTCGTCGGTAAGGGCTACGCCGGCGATGCAGCCGGTGCGACCGTCGGCGTCGGCGAATGCGTGCGCATCATGACGGGTGCGGTGATGCCGCCGGGGCTGGACACGGTCGTGCCGCAGGAGTTCGTCCAGGTCGATCGCGATGCCGATGATGGCCGCGCCGAGGGCGAGCGCATCAGCGTGCCGCCGGGCATCGTGCGCAGCGGCGACAACCGCCGCCTGGCCGGTGAAGACCTCGCGCGCGGAGAGCCCGCGCTACGCACCGGCCGCGTGCTGCGCCCGGCCGACCTGGGCATGCTGGCGTCGCTGGGCCAGGCCGAGGCGCCGGTGTTCCGCCGCCTGCGGGTCGCGTTCTTCTCGACTGGCAACGAGCTGCGCTCGATCGGCGAACCGCTGCCGCCGGGCGGCGTCTACGACAGCAACCGCTACACCTTGTGGGGCATGCTGCAGCGGCTGGGCGTCGTCGAGCTGCTCGACTTCGGCGTCGTGCCCGATGATCCCGACGCGCTGCGCCGCACGTTCGCCGAGGCAGCCGCGGCGGCCGATGCGGTGATCACGTCCGGCGGCGTCAGCGTCGGCGAGGCCGACCATACGAAGCAGGTGATGGCCGAGCTCGGCGACGTGCTGTTCTGGCGCATCGCGATGCGCCCGGGGCGCCCGATGGCGATCGGCCGCATCGGCGAGGCCGTGCTGTTCGGCCTGCCCGGCAACCCGGTGGCGGTGATGGTGACCTTTTACGCGTTCGTGCGCGACGCGCTGCTCGCGATGAGCGGCGCGAAGCTCGAGCCGCTGCCGATGCTGCGGGCTGCGTGCAGCAGCGCGATCCGCAAGAAGCCCGGCCGCACCGAATACCAGCGCGGCATCGTCAGCCGCGACGAGCGCGGCGAGTGGCGCGTCGCGATCACCGGCTCGCAGGGGTCGGGCATCCTGCGCAGCATGAGCGAGGCCAACGGCCTCGTCGTGCTGCATCACGAGCAGGGCAACGTCGCGGCCGGCGAGGCCGTCGACGTGCTGCCGTTCGAGGGATTGATCTAGCGCTTCGCCAGCAGCTGCCAGGTCTCGATCACCGAGTCCGGGTTCAGCGAGATCGAAACGATCCCCTCGTCCGCGAGCCACTGCGCGAAGTCCGGGTGATCGCTGGGCCCCTGGCCGCAGATCCCGACGTACTTGCCCAGGCTGCGGCACGCGGTGATCGCACGCGAGATCATCGCCTTGACGGCCGGATCGCGCTCATCGAAGTCCTTCGCGAGCAGCTCCATGCCCGAGTCGCGGTCCAGGCCCAGCGTCAGCTGGGTCAGGTCGTTCGAGCCGATCGACATGCCGTCGAAGTGCTGCAGGAACTGCTCCGCGAGGATCGCATTGCTCGGCACCTCGCACATCATGATCACCTTCAGCCCGTCCTGCCCGCCCGCTGAAGCGCGCTTCAGGCCGCGATCGGCAAGCATGCCCACCACCGCCTCGGCCTGCCCCAGCGTGCGCACGAACGGCACCATGATCTCGACGTTGGTCAGCCCCATGTCGCTGCGCACGCGCTTGAGCGCCTCGCACTCCATCGCGAACGCCTCGCCGAACTGCTCGCTGACGTAGCGCGACGCGCCGCGGAAGCCCAGCATCGGATTCTCTTCCTCGGGCTCGTAGCGCGAACCGCCGATCAGCTTCTTGTACTCGTTGCTCTTGAAGTCCGAGAGCCGCACGATCACCGGCTTGGGCCAGAACGCCGCGGCGATCGTCGCGATGCCTTCGGTCAGCTTGTCGACGTAGAACGCCCGCGGGCTGGCGTGGCCG
>DATEFR010000095.1:0-2769 GCA_035280545.1 Burkholderiaceae bacterium
CACCTTGAAGGTCGCATCCGTTGCAAGCGTGAGCAGGTCAACCAGCGGCTTGCCCTTTTCGCCAAGCCCGTACAGGCCATAGCCGAACAGCAGCGAGACGAGCAGGATCTGCAGCATGACACCGGAGGCCAGGGCGTCGACCACGGTCTTCGGAATGATGTTCAGCAGGAACTCGACCGTCGAGAGCGACTTGGCGCCTTCCGCGAACTTCGACACCGCTGCGGCACCGTCGGCAGGTATTGCAAGGCCCGCTCCCGGCTGAAAGATGTTCGCCAGCGTGAATCCCAGCAGAAGCGCCAGTGTGCTGATGACCTCGAAGTAGACGATGGCGCGGAAACTGAGCTTTCCAAGGCCACTGTCTCGCCCCATCCCTGCGAAGCCGGTGACGACGGTCAGGAACACGATCAGGCCGGCCACCATCTTGATCAGCTTGACGAAGCCCGTCGCCAAGGCGTTGAGCTCGACTCCGTATTTCGGCCACAGCAGGCCGACGACGATACCGAGAGCCAAGCCGACGACGAGTTGGAACGACAGCGAGTGGTAGATCGGCCTCTTGGGCGCGCCGGCGAGTGTCATGGTCGACATGGATGAGAACCCCTTTGGACATATTGTCCATCATTAGACACACGATCCAATCGGGGTTAACACCGGACCCCGACGCTTTCCCGGCATCCGACGAACTGGCCAACAGTTGATAGACTGTCCAGATGAAAAAAAGGGCGCTCACGGCAGAGCAGCAAGCCATCCTCGAGCAGGTCAAGCAAATCGCTTCAGCGCTGGGGCAGACGTTTGCGCCGTTCACCGAGGTGGTGGTCCACGACCTGCGTTCTCCTCAGCACGCCATCCTTGCGATTCACAACAACCTGTCGGGTCGACAGGTCGGTGACCCTGCCACGGAGCTGGGCCTCGCAAGAATCGCGGATGACGAATACCCGCAAGTGCTGGCCAACTACGCCAACCAGTTCTCCGACGGGCGGCGCGCGAAGAGCACGTCCATCGGCATCAAGGATTCAGAAGGGCACTACTTTGCCGCGCTGTGCCTGAACGTCGACGTGACGGTGTTTCGCGGGATCGCGGCGATGATCGAACAGTTTTCCGCGATCGGCGATGCAGCCAGCAAGGAATCGCTGGATCCGGGCAACGCTGACGCCATCCGCGATCGGATCGACAGGTTCGCCATGACCTTGGCGACCACCCCTCGAGCCCTGCGGACCGATCAGCGGCGCGACCTGGTCCAGACGTTGAAGGGAGAGGGGTTCCTGGAGATCAGGCGCTCAATGGACACGGTGGCACAGCACCTGGGCGTTTCCAGGGCAACCGTCTACAACGACGTGAAATAGTCGAAGGTCGCATCGCGATCTCGTAACGCCTCGACTGCAGATTCTGAAAACGGCGCCTGCGCCGACGAGCTCTTCGGTCTCTCGCTCAATTGACGGCAACCAGCCCGCAGGCGCGGCGTTCCGGGACTGGGTCGGAACCGGAACTGTCTGTCCAAGCGGGACCGGCACATTCATGGTCACATCTTCGGGATAGGTCAGCACGATCGGCGAGAGCACCATCGAGTTTGCGGATGGTGACGAGGCCTCGGCCCGGTCCAGTGCGAGCGGCGCCATCGGCGACACCGGAGAGGTCACCATGAACGACGCAAGCACCACGACCTACTCGCTCGGAGCGAGCGACCACGAGATCGCGCGGCTGGACCAGCAGGCGGCGGCGATCGAACCTCCCACGCGCGTGCTGCTGCGTGCAGCCGGCATCGGCCCGGGCATGCGCGTGCTCGACCTCGGCACGGGGCTGGGGCACGTGGCGTCGCTCGTGGCCGAGTTGGTCGGGCCGGAGGGGCGCGTGGTCGGCGTCGACAACAGCGCGCGACTGCTAGCCGTGGCCAGCACGCGCGCCGCGGGGCGACCGCAGCTGCGCTTCGTCGAAGGCGACGTTCGCACCTGGCGCGATGACGAGCCTTTCGACGTCGTCGTCGGGCGCCTGATCCTGTTCCACATGGCCGACCCGGTGGGTGTCCTGCGTCATCACGTCGCGGCGCTGCGCCCGGGCGGCCTGCTGCTGGCGCTGGACTTCGACGTCGCGGCGGCGCGGGCCGAGCCGGACGTGCCTCAGGTCGCGGAAGCCACGCGATGGGTCATCGCCGCGTTCCAGCGGGCCGGCGCCAGCCCGACGATCGGTACGCGGCTCAAGCTGCTGCTGGAGCAGGCCGGCCTCGTTGAGGTGCTGGGCTTCGGCATCCAGGGCTATCTTGCGCCGGACGATCCGCGCGGTCCGGGGCTGCTGAGCGCCGTGGTGCACTCGCTCGCGCCGCACATCCTCGCGGCCGGGCTTGCCACGCCCGAGCAGATCGACCCCGACCGGCTCCGGGCGCACCTGGCGGAAGCGGTACGCAGCGCCGGGGCGGTGTTCCTGCCACCGGTGCTGGCTGGGGCCTGGGGGCGACGGGCCTGACGGCTGTGCCAGCGCGGCATAGCGCCCGCGCAGGTCGGCACCTCAGACACTGGGCGCAAGGCTGCTCATGCCATATCAGCCGTCGCAAATGCCAGCGCCGGGATGTCCTCGCTGTGCAGCAAGGCGCCCTCGGCCATCAGCCGCTCAACCTCGGCGTCGCCAAGCGCCTCTTGCGCGATGCGCTGCGCGCGTGCTCGCGCACGGGCCTCGTTCTCCGCGCCAATCAGACCCGCGCCGCGCCGCACCGCGGCGTGACCGGCAATCCGTGCCGCGGCGCGGGGCCGATGCTCCAACGCCGCCAGCAGCGCGAGATAG
>DATEFR010000096.1:0-2626 GCA_035280545.1 Burkholderiaceae bacterium
GCCGTCACGCTGCCGGGCCCCACGGGCGAGCGCAACGTCTACAGCCTCGCGCCTCGTTCGAGCGTGCTGTGCCTGGCATCCTCCGACGCGGATCGTCTGGTCCAGCTGGCGGCCGTGCTGGCAGCGGGCAGTCGAGCAATCTGGCCGGCCGATGCGCAATCTCTGCGCCAACGGCTGCCTTCCGAGGTCCAGGCCCACGTGGCGATCGCGCGCGACTGGGGCGCGGACGCCGTGTCGTTCGATGCGGTCCTGCTGCACGGTTCGGTCGACGATCTCGCAAGCATCCAGAAGCGACTGGCTCAGCGCGAGGGTCCGGTGGTCAGCGTCGAGCGCATGGAAGCCGGCGAGTCGGCCATCCCGATGGAGCGCCTGGTCGTCGAGCGGGCCCTGAGCATCAACACGGCCGCGGCGGGCGGCAATGCGTCGCTGATGACGGTCGGCTGACCAGCGGACCCGCTGCCGCGGTCGGGCTCAGGCGCGCCACGGCACTGCCGCGTCCTGCGACAGACCATAACGTGCAATCGCCTCGGCGCAGAGCTTCGCG
Organism: Burkholderiaceae bacterium; assembly: GCA_035280545.1. Taxonomy (GTDB): domain Bacteria; phylum Pseudomonadota; class Gammaproteobacteria; order Burkholderiales; family Burkholderiaceae_C; genus DATCSE01. Next base: position 545 of record DATEFR010000096.1, read on the forward strand.
TCGATCTCGCCGCGTGCGCGCAAGGCCGTCAGCGTGGCCAGCACCACGTGATGGCGGTCGATCTCGAAGAAGCGGCGCAAGGCGGCGCGCGTGTCGCTGCGGCCGAAGCCGTCGGTGCCCAATGCGGTGAAGGGCGCGCCCAGGTACGGCGCGATCAGCTGCGGCCAGGCGCAGACATAGTCGGTCGCGGCGATCACCGGCACGTTGCCGGCGAGACAGCGCTGCACGTGGCTCGTGCGCGCCGGCTGCGTGGGATGCAGCCGGTTGAAACGCTCGGCTTCGCGCGCCTCGCGCGCGAGTTCGCTGAAGCTGGTCGCACTCCACACCTCGGCGGCAACACCCCAGTCCGACGCGAGCAGCTCGGCCGCGGCGATCACCTCGCGCAGGATGGTGCCCGAGCCCACGAGGCGCACATTCTTCGTCGTGTCGGCCGGCGCGTGCACCGCGTAGCGGTAGAGCCCGCGCAGCAGATCGTCTTCGACGCCCGCCGGCAACGAGGGCTGGGCGTAGCTCTCGTTCATCACGGTCACGTAGTAGAAGACATCCTCCTGGCGCTCCATCATCTCGCGCATGCCGCGGTCGACGATCACCGCGAGCTCGCCGGCGAAGCACGGGTCGTAGGCGCGGCAGTTCGGCACCGTGCTCGCCTGCAGCAGGCTGGTGCCGTCCTGGTGCTGCAGCCCTTCGCCGCCCAAGGTCGTGCGGCCCGCGGTAGCGCCCAGCAGGAAGCCGCGCGAACGCTGATCCGCCGCGGCCCAGATCAGGTCGCCGATGCGCTGGAAGCCGAACATCGAGTAGTAGATGTAGAACGGCAGCATGGCCTGCCCATGCACCGAGTAGCTGGTGGCGGCTGCGGTCCAGCTGCTGATCGCACCGGCCTCGCTGATGCCCTCCTCCAGGATCTGCCCGTCCATGGCCTCGCGGTAGCTGAGCACCGAGCCGATGTCCTCGGGCTCATAGGCCTGGCCATTGAACGAATAGATGCCGACCTGCTTGAAGAGATTGGCCATGCCGAAGGTGCGGGCCTCGTCGGCGACGATGGGCACGATGCGCGGCCCGAGCTGGGCGTCCTTCAGCAGCCCGGTCAGCATGCGCACGAACGCCATCGTGGTGCTCATCTCCTTGCCGGCGGCCTGCAGCGCGAACTCGCCGTAGCGCGCCAGCGTCGGCACGGGCACCGGCGCCGCCTCGTTGCGGCGTGCCGGCACGAAGCCGCCGAGCGCGGCGCGGCGCGCGTGCAGGTAGCGCATCTCGGGGCTGTCGTCGGCCGGCTTGAAGAACGCGAGCGACGCGGCCTGCTCGTCGCTGAGCGGCAGGTCGAAGCGGTCGCGGAAGGCGAGCAGGTCTTCGCGTTCGAGCTTCTTCTGCTGGTGCGTGGTCATCCGGCCCTGGCCCGCCTCGCCCATGCCGTAGCCCTTCTTGGTCTGGGCGAGGATGACCGTAGGCTGCCCGCGCGTAGCCGCCGCCGCGTGGTAGGCCGCGTGGATCTTCGCGAGGTCGTGGCCGCCGCGCTTCAGGCGGTCGATCTGTTCGTCGGTGAGCCCCTGGGCGAGCGCCGCCAGCGCCGGGTGCTGGCCGAAGAAGTGCTCGCGGTTGTAGCGGCCGTCCTTCGCGGCGAAGGTCTGGAACTGGCCGTCCACCGTGTTCGCGAAGGCACGCGCCAGCGCGCCTTCGGTGTCGCGCGCAAACAGGCCGTCCCAGTCCGAGCCCCACACCAGCTTGATGACGCGCCAGCCGGCGCCGGCGAACAGCGCCTCGAGCTCATCGATGATGCGGCCGTTGCCGCGCACCGGGCCGTCCAGGCGCTGCAGGTTGCAGTTGACGACCCAGATCAGGTTGTCGAGCTTCTCGCGCGCGGCCAGGGTCAGTGCGCTCATGCTCTCCGGCTCGTCCATCTCGCCGTCGCCGAACACGCCCCACACCGTGCGCCCCGACGTGTCAAGCAGCCCGCGGTGCTGCAGGTAGCGCATGAAGCGCGCCTGGTAGATGGAGCTGATGGGGCCCAGCCCCATCGAGCCGGTCGGGAACTGCCAGAAGTCGGGCATCAGCCACGGGTGCGGATAGCTCGACAGGCCGGTGGCC
>DATEFR010000097.1:0-2658 GCA_035280545.1 Burkholderiaceae bacterium
TGCCGGCGCAGTGGCGCCACCGCTGGCCGGTGCCGCGCTCGGCACCGGCGCCGCGGCACCGCCCGACGAGACCGAAGCCCCTCAGCACAACGCCGCCGTCTCGCCGAGCTCGACCCGCGCGCCGTGGTCGGCCGCGCACCCGTACCTGCACCTGCACACGCTGAAGAAGCCGGTCACCGCGACGGTCGCCGGCAATTTCCGGCTGACCGCGTCCGAGGCCGAGAGTGACGTGCGCCACATCGTGCTGGACCTGGGCACGCACTTCCTGCCGCTGCTCGAAGGCCAGTCGGTGGGCGTGATCCCGCCCGGCGTCGACGCCAACGGCAAGCCGCACTACTTGCGCATGTACTCGGTCGCGAGCCCGCGCAACGGCGAGCGCGACGGCTACAACAACCTGTCGCTGACGGTCAAGCGCGTGACGACCGACTACGACGGCAAGCCGGCGCGCGGCGTCGCGTCGAACTACCTGTGCGACCTCAAGAAGGGCGACACGGTCCAGCTCACCGGCCCGTTCGGCGACCGCTTCCTGATGCCCAACCACACCGGCTCGAACATCCTGATGGTCTGCACCGGCACCGGCTCGGCGCCCATGCGCGCGATGACCGAGTACCGGCGCCGCTTCATGGTCGCCGGCAAGCCGATCCCCGGCAAGCTGATGCTGTTCTTCGGCGCGCGCAATGCACAGGAGCTGCCGTACTTCGGCCCGCTGCAGAAGCTGCCGCCCGAGTTGATGGACACGACCTTCGCGTTCTCGCGCGTGCCCGGCCAGCCGCGTGCCTATGTGCAGGACCGCATGCGCGAACGTGCACGCGATCTGGTCGAGCTGCTGCGTGGCGACACCTACGTCTACATCTGCGGCTTGAAGGGCATGGAGGCCGGCGTGCTGGACGCGCTGCGCGATGCCTGCATCACCGCCGGTCTCGACTGGCCTGCGCTGCACCAGCGGCTGGTCGACGAAGGCCGCTTCCACGTCGAGACGTATTGAGCGGCGGGCGGCACTTGCACGACAGGCGCCGCGCGTGCGATGCGCTGGGCCTGGCGTTTCTCCTTGCGGTGAGCCCCGCGGCCCACGCGGCCGAGCCGCCGTTCGGTGCGGTCGAACACGAGATCGTCGAGGCGGGCAATGCGTTTCGCGGCGGGCGCGGTGTCGCGCCGCTCGCGCTGAACGAGCAACTCGCCGCCGCTGCGCACGAGTTCGCTGCCTTCATGGCGCGCACGGACCGCTACGGCCACGAGGCGGACGGCCGCCAACCCACGCAACGCGCGCAGGCGCACGCTTACGCGTGGTGCCTGGTCGACGAGAACATCGCGATGCAATACGGCAGCGCCGGCTTCGCCGACGGCGAGCTCGCGCGGCGTTTCGCGCAAGGGTGGATCGAATCTCCGGGACACCGCCGCAACCTGCTCGATGCCGCGGCGACCGAGACCGGCGTCGCGGTCGCGCGCAGCGCGGGCAGCGGGCGCTACTACGCGGTCCAGATGTTCGGACGGCCGGCCGCGGCCAGGCAGCGTTTCGAGATCAGCAACCGCAGCGCCCGCGACGTGCGCTACCGCCTCGGCGACACCGGGTATGCGCTGGCGCCGGGCAGCACGCGCCGCCACGAGCAGTGCATCGCGCAGCCGCTCGAGGTGAGCTTGCCCGGCCAGGCGCCGATCGCGCTGCAGACGCGTGACGGCGCCCGTTGGCGCATCGAAGGGCGGGGCCGTGAGCTCCGTCTGCTGGACGACCCGAGCATGACGCGCTGAGCGGCGCTCGTATCATCGACGCCACCTCCGTCAGACGGTGCCGACGATGAACGACAACGCCAGTCGCGAGCTGCGTGCGATCGCCCGCGACGCGATGCGGCAGCGCGGCCTGCAGCCGGATCTCCCGGCTGCCGCGCAACGCCAGCTCGATGACATCGCGGGCCCTGGCATGGAACGCGGCGAGACCATCCGCGACCTGCGCGGGCTGCTCTGGTGTTCGATCGACAACGACGACTCGCGCGACCTGGACCAGCTGTCGGTCGCGGTACCGGTGGCCGATGCCGACAACGGCAGCCGCGGCGCGATGCGCGTCCTCGTGGCGATCGCCGACGTCGACTGCGTCGTGGCGCCCGATTCGGCGATCGATGCGCATGCGCGCCACAACACGACCTCGGTCTACACCGCAGCCGGTGTGTTCCCGATGCTGCCGGAGCGGCTGTCGACCGATCTGAGCTCGCTGAACGAACACGAGGAGCGGCTGGCGATCGTCGTCGACATGCAAATCGACGCCGATGGCACGGTCGCGACCCAGGGCTCGACGGTCTATCGTGCGCTGGTGCTGAACAAGGCGCAGCTCGCGTACAACGCGGTGGCCGCGTGGCTGAATGGCGAGGTGTCGGCGCCGCCCAAGGTTGCGGCGCTGGCCGGGCTGGACGAGCAGCTGCGCACGCAGGATCGGATCGCGCAGGCGCTGAAGCGCCAGCGTCATGCCCGTGGTGCGCTCAGCCTCGCAACGCCCGAAGTTCGCCCGGTGTTCAGCGAAGGCGTGCTGACCGACCTGCGGCCCGACCTCGCGAACCGCGCGAAGGACCTGATCGCCAACCTCATGATCGCCGCCAACGGCGTGACCGCGCGCTACCTCGAGCGCCGCGGCTTCCCCTCGCTGCGGCGCATGCTGCGCACGCCGGCCCG
>DATEFR010000098.1:0-7698 GCA_035280545.1 Burkholderiaceae bacterium
AGCTGGTCCTGAGCGCGCGGCATGATCATGGCGCGTGCCTCGTGTGACCTTCACGCGGCATGATCATGGCGCGCGCCTCGTGTGACCTTCGCGCGGCATGATCATGGCGCGTGCCTCGTGTGACCTTCGCGCGGCATGATCATTTGCGCGCTCCCCGCTTGGGCGCGGCCTTCGCGGCCGCCGCTTCCTCCTCGGGCGCCGACGCCGGCCGCGCCGGCATCTGCACGCCGACCGGCTCCAGCACCATCACATGGCGCACGCCGTCGGGCATCGCGGTCGGCGCCAGCACGATGCGGGCGAAGCCCGAGTCGACCTTGCGGTCGACGCTGACGACCTTGGCGACCGGCAACCCGGCCGGATAGACGCCATCGACGCCCGACGTGGTCAGCACATCACCGACCTGCACGTCGGCGTTGCTCGCCATGAAACGCATCTCCATCGTGCCGCCGCCGACGCCGGCACCGCCGAACACCGCGCTGCGCGCCTGGGTGCGCGCGTTCAGGACCGGGATCGCCGCGTCCTTGTCGACCAGCAGGGTCACTTCGGAGGACAGCGGGAAGACCCGCGTCACCTGCCCGAGCACGCCGGCCTCGTTGATCACCGGCGAGGTCAGCGCGACGCCATTGGTCGCGCCGCGGTCGATGACGACCTTGCGCGAGTACGGATCGGACGCCTCGTACAGCACCTGCGCCGCCTGCGAGCGAACCGTGAGACTCGGGCGCAACTCCAGCAGCGCGCGCAAGTGCGTGTTCTCGACGGTGAGCTGCTCGACGCGCAGCGAGCGCTCGGCCTGGCGCGCGAGGTCGCGCTTCGCGGCCTCCTCGTTGGTCAGCGCGCGGTGCAGTCCCATCAGGTAGTCCGTCGCGCCGTTCCAGGCATTGACCGGCACCAGCAGCACCTGCTGCGGGTAGTACAGCGCGGTCGCGAGCACCGCGCGCAGCTGCCGCGTGATCGTGAAGCGGTTGTCCGCGACCATCAGGAACAGCGCGAGCGCCGAGCACAGCACGAGCTTGGTCAGCGCCGACGGCCCTTGGCGGAAGAACGGCGGCGGGGTGCGATCGATGGTGCCAATGCTCATGACCGCTCGCGCGAGGTGGCCGGGCGCTGCTGTCTACTGCCGCGGGACCCGCCTCACTCGGACGTGAAGATGGAACCCAGTCGTTCCATGCGCTCGAGCGCCATCCCGCAGCCGCGCACGACGCAGGTCAGCGGATCTTCGGCGACCAGCACCGGCAGCCCCGTCTCTTCGGCCAGCAGCCGGTCGAGGTCGCGCAGCAGCGCGCCGCCGCCGGTCAGCATCATGCCGCGCTCGGCGATGTCGGCGCCCAACTCGGGCGGCGTCTGTTCCAGCGCGTTCTTCACGCTCGAGACGATCTGGTTCAACGGGTCGGTCAGCGCTTCCAAGATCTCGTTGGACGAGATCGTGAAGCTGCGCGGCACGCCTTCGGAGAGGTTGCGGCCCTTGACCTCCATCTCCTTCACTTCGGAGCCGGGGAAGGCCGAGCCGATGTTCTTCTTGATCGCCTCGGCGGTCGGCTCGCCGATCAGCATGCCGTAGTTGCGGCGGATGTAGTTGATGATCGCTTCGTCGAACTTGTCGCCGCCGACGCGCACGCTGCCCTTGTAGACCATGCCGCCCAGCGAGATCACGCCGACCTCGGTGGTGCCGCCGCCGATGTCCACGACCATCGAGCCGCTCGCCTCCGAGACCGGCAGCCCGGCGCCGATCGCGGCGGCCATCGGCTCCTCGATCAGGTAGACGTCGCTCGCGCCGGCGCCCAGCGCCGATTCGCGGATCGCGCGGCGCTCGACCTGGGTCGAGCCGCAGGGCACGCAGATGATGATCCGAGGGCTGGGCCGCAAGACGGACCGCGGGTGGACCATCTTGATGAACTGCTTGAGCATCTGCTCGGTGACGGTGAAGTCGGCGATCACGCCGTCCTTCATCGGGCGGATCGCCTCGATGTTGCCCGGCACCTTGCCGAGCATCGCCTTGGCTTCGGCGCCGACCGCCTGGATGGTCTTCTTGCCGTTGGGGCCGCCTTCGTGGCGGATCGCGACGACCGAGGGCTCGTCCAGCACGATGCCCTTGCCGCGCACGTAGATCAGCGTGTTCGCGGTGCCGAGGTCGATGGCGAGGTCCGTCGAGAAGTAGCGACGAAAGGATCCGAACATGGGTGTCTGTCGAGTCTCGCGCAGCGCCTGCGCGCAGCGTGGCAGCGCAGCGCGGCAGAACGAGTTGTTTGTCTTGTAGGCCCTCGCGTCGCGTATGCGGCCCGAGTCTTGTGGATTAACCGGGGATAATACCCGAAGGGCTGCGCCTGTCGACCCGGTCGCATACCCTTTCTAACATCCTTTCCGAGCGCTATTTGGCGCTTAGCCCGCTGCATTTTTCTTGTCGTCCTCATCATGGCTCTGACCCCTGAAGACGTCGGCCGCATCGCCCAGCTGGCCCGCCTCGAACTCGCGAACGACGAGCGCGCTGCGATGCTGACGCAACTCAACGGCTTCTTTTCGATCGTCGAACAGATGAGCGCGGTCGACACGAGCGGCGTCGAGCCGCTGTATACGCCGCTGTCGGCGGTGCACGAGGTGCATCTGCGGCTGCGCGACGATGCGGTCACCGAATCGTCAGGCCCGGCCCAGCGGACGCTGAACCAGCGCAGCGCGCCGGCGGTCGAGGATGGGCTCTATCTCGTGCCGAAGGTGATCGGCGGATGAAGGCCTTGCACGACATGGGCGTGGCCGAGCTCGGCCGCGCGCTCGACACGAAGGAAGTCTCGAGCGTCGAGGCCACCCGGCACCTGCTCGCACGCTTCGCTGCGCACGAGGAGCTGCACGCGGTCCTCGCGTTCGACGGGCAAGCCGAAGCGCAGGCCGCTGCCGCGGACGCGCGCCGCGCGGCCGGCGAACACGGCCCGTTGCTGGGCGTGCCGATCGCGCACAAGGACATCTTCGTCACCCACGAAGCACCGACCACGGCCGGCTCGAAGATGCTCGCCGGCTATCGCAGCCCGTTCGATGCAACCGTGGTCGCGCGACTGGGCCGCGGCGAACCCGGCCGCAGCTCGGGCGCCGGCGCGGTGACGCTGGCCAAGCTCAACTGCGACGAGTTCGCGATGGGCTCGAGCAACGAGAACTCGGCCTATGGCCCGGCCCGCAACCCGTGGGACACGAGCCGCGTGCCGGGCGGCTCGTCGGGCGGCTCGGCCGCGGCAGTGGCGGCGCGGCTGGTGCCGGCCGCCACCGGTACCGACACCGGCGGCTCGATCCGTCAGCCGGCGAGCTTCTCGGGCGTCACCGGCATCAAGCCGACCTATGGTGTCTGCTCGCGCTACGGGATGATTGCGTTCGCCTCCAGCCTCGACCAGGCCGGGCCGTTCGCACGCAGCGCCGAAGACTGCGCGCTGCTGCTGTCGGCGATGAGCGGCTTCGACGAGCGCGACGCGACCAGCGCGCAGCGCCCGGCGCAGGACTTCCACGCGCAGATGCTGACCCCCCGCGATGGCGCCACGGCCGCGCAGCCGCTGCGCGGCCTGCGCATCGGCTTGCCGAAGGAGTTCTTCCCGGCCGCGCTCGCCAGCGATGTCGACCGCGCGGTGCGCGCCGGCCTCGCCGAATTCGAGAAGCTGGGCGCGACGCTGGTGGACGTGAGCCTGCCGCGCACCGAGCTGTCGATCCCGGTCTACTACATCATCGCGCCGGCCGAGGCGAGCTCGAACCTGTCGCGCTTCGACGGCGTGCGCTACGGCCACCGCGCGGACCGCTACGGCGATCTCGAGGACATGTACAAGAAGAGCCGCAGCGTGGGCTTCGGCCCCGAGGTCAAGCGCCGCATCATGATCGGCACCTACGTGCTCTCGCACGGCTACTACGACGCGTACTACCTGCAGGCGCAGAAGCTGCGCCGCATGATCGCCGACGACTTCCAGGCCTGCTTCCGCGACTGCGACGTGATCGCCGGGCCGGTCGCGCCCAGCGTCGCCTGGAAGATCGGCGCGCAGGGCGACGATCCGGTCGCGAGCTACCTGGCCGACATCTTCACGCTGCCGGCCAGCCTCGCCGGGCTGCCCGGCATGAGCCTGCCGGCGGGCTTCGGCGAAGGCGGGATGCCGGTCGGGCTGCAATTGATCGGCCACTATTTCGACGAAGGCCGGCTGCTGCACGCGGCGCACGCGTTCCAGCGCGCGACCGATTGGCACGAGCGCAAGCCGGCGGGGTATTGAGCAGATGGCCACGTCCACTCTGATTCGAGGCTACGAAGTCGTCATCGGCATCGAGACGCACGCGCAGCTGTCGACGCAATCGAAGATATTCAGCGGCTCGAGCACGGCGTTCGGCGCCGAGCCGAACACCCAGGCCAATGCGGTCGACCTCGCGCTGCCCGGCACGCTGCCGGTGTTGAACCGCGGCGCGGTCGAACGCGCGATCCGCTTCGGGCTGGGCGTCGGCGCGAAGGTCGCGAATCTGTCGATCTTCGCGCGCAAGAACTACTTCTATCCCGATCTGCCCAAGGGCTATCAGATCAGCCAGTACGAGACGCCGGTGGTGCAGGGCGGGGCGGTCGAGTTCTATGTCGACGGCGCCCGACACAAGGTGAACCTGACCCGCGCGCATCTCGAGGAAGACGCCGGCAAGTCGCTGCACGAGGACTACCAGGGCCGAAGCGGCATCGACCTGAACCGCGCCGGCACGCCGCTGCTCGAGATCGTCACCGAGCCCGACATGCGCTCGAGCCGCGAGGCGGTCGAGTACGCACGCGCGCTGCATACGCTGGTGATGTGGCTCGGCATCTGCGACGGCAACATGCAGGAAGGCTCGTTCCGCTGCGATGCGAACGTCTCGGTGCGCAAGCCCGGCGCGCCGTTCGGCACGCGCCGCGAGATCAAGAACCTGAACAGCTTCAAGTTCATGCAGCAGGCGATCGATTTCGAGGTGCAGTGGCAGATCGACCTGATCGAGGACGGCGGCAAGGTCCAGCAGGCGACCGTGCTGTTCGACCCCGACACCGGCGAGACCCGCGCGATGCGCACCAAGGAAGACGCGCACGACTACCGCTACTTCCCCGACCCGGACCTGCCGCCGCTGGTGATCGCACCCGAGTGGATAGCGCGGGTGCGTACCGAGATGCCCGAGCTGCCCGGTGCGATGGCGGCACGCTTCCAGCAGGACTACGCACTGCCCGCGTACGACGCGGCGATGATGACGCAGAGCAAGGCGTTCGCCGCTTACTTCGAAGACGCGGCGAAGGCGAGCGGCCAGCCCAAGCTCGCGGCGAACTGGCTGATGGGCGAAGTCTCGCGGCGGCTGAACGCGCAGGCGATCGAGATCGACGCGTCGCCGGTCGACGCTGCGACGCTGGCCGCGCTGATCCGGCGCATCGCCGACGCCACGATCTCGAACAACGGCGCGAAGCAGGCGTTCGATGCGCTGTGGTCCGACCCGGCGGCGGGCGACGTCGATGCGGTCATCGAGGCCAAGGGCCTGAAGCAGATGAGCGACACCGGCGAGCTGGAACGCATCGTCGACGAGGTGCTTGCCGCGAACGCCAAGTCGGTCGAGGAATATCGCGCCGGCAAGGAGAAGGCGTTCAACGCATTGGTCGGCCAGGCGATGAAGGCCACCAAGGGCAAGGGCAACCCGGCGCAGGTGAACGAGCTGCTGAAGAAGAAGCTCGCGAACGACTGAAGGGATCCAGCAGAACGGGTGGTCACCGCTGCGTCTTGCGCGGCGCCGACGCTGCCGCCACCGGCGGCAGCGCACCCAGGGTCCCGGGCTGCGCGCCGCTCCACAGCTTGCGCAGCCGCTCGAGCTCGGCGTCGTACAGCGCGTTGACCCGCACGATCTCTGCCTGCTGGGTCTGCAACAGGCTGCGCTGCGCGTCGCTGGCCGCATCGTTCGCATCGATCTGCGCCCGCAGCTTCGGCGGCAGCGGCTTGCCGACATAGAACTCGGTCTCGTCCATCAGCGGCTTGCGCTCGGTGGCCAGCAGCGCGAGCCGGGCCTCGGAGATCTTGACCGCCTTGCGCATGTCGTCGAGTGCCGCTTCGCGCGCCTTGTTGTGCGCCGCTTCGTTCGGGAAGCGCGCGAGCAGGTTGCGGTCACGGCGCAGCGCATCGGAGCGCGCCGCGCGTTCGGCCGCGGCTTCGCGCTCACGCGCCTCGAATTCGGCGCGCTCGTCGGCCGTCAGCGTCGGCGGCACGATGCGCTTGGTCGAGCCGTCGGCGTTCAGCTCGCGCTGCTCGCGCGCCGTGCATTCGGGGATGGGCCGGTCGGACGTCAGCCGCTTGCCATTCGCGTCGATGCAGCTGTAGATCGCCTTGCCTGCACTGCCGGTCGCTTGCGCAAATGCCTCGAGCGCCCCGAAGGCCAGCGCCGCGGCGAGTGCGACGCGCAGCGTGGCGGCGGCACTCGGCATCAACGGCAGCAACAGGGATCGCATTCAGACTCCATACCGCTCACGGTACGCGGCCACCCGCTCGAAGTGAGCGCTCAATGAAGGGTCGGCATTGGAGCGCAGATACTGCAGCAAGTCGGTCAGCGTCGCAATCGCGGCGATGCGCAAGCCCAACTGCTTCTGCACATATTGCACGGCCGACCACTCGGCGTCCTGACCGCCTTCGGTGGCTTTCTCCTGGCGGTCGAGCGCGATGGTCACCGCATGAGGCGTCGCGCCGGCGGCGGTGATCATCGCGATCGACTCGCGCACCGAGGTGCCCGCCGAAATCACGTCATCGATGATCAGAACGCGCCCGGCCAGCTTTGCGCCGACCAGCGTGCCGCCTTCGCCGTGATCTTTGGCTTCCTTGCGGTTGTAGGCAAACGGCACGTTGTGGCCGAGCCGGGCAAGCTCGACCGCGACCGCCGCCGCGAGCACGATGCCCTTGTAGGCCGGGCCGAACAACATGTCGAACTCGAGCTCGCCGCTCTCGCGCGAGCGCAGCAGGCGCCGCGCATAGAATTCCGCGAGCCGGCCGAGCTTGGCGCCATCGTCGAACAGGCCGGCGTTGAAGAAGTACGGCGACAACCGCCCCGCCTTGGTCTTGAACTCGCCGAAACGCAGCACCCCGGCGTCGACCGCGAACCTGACGAAGTCCTGGGCGAGCGTGTCATCCGCTCGCGCATCGCTGCTGCTGATGCTCATTTTTCGACCCACTCCCTGACGCTGCTGCTGTGTTCCGTCTCGTCTCGCTGAATCTGAACGGTATCCGATCGGCCGCCAACAAAGGCTTCGAGACCTGGGCCGAAAGCGTGGCCGCCGATTGTATGGGCGTGCAGGAAGTCAAGGCCCAGGCCGATACCGTGGTCGGCCGCTTCGACCATGTCGCCGGGATGACCGGGCATTTCCACTACGCGGAGAAGAAGGGTTATTCGGGCGTCGGCCTGTACACGCGCAAGAAGCCCAGCGCCGTCGTGATGGGCATCGGCGACGCCGAGTTCGATGCCGAGGGCCGGTACGTCGAAGCGCGCTTCGACAATGCCCGGCGCAAGCTCAGCATCATCAGCTGCTACTTCCCGAGCGGCACCAGCGGCGAGCACCGCCAGTTGGCGAAGTACCGTTTCCTCGCGCTGATCGCGCCGCACCTGAAGGCACTCGCCGCCGAGCGCGAGTTCGTCCTGGTCGGCGACATCAACATCGCGCACAAGGAGATCGACCTGAAGAACTGGCGCGGCAACCGCAAGAACAGCGGCTTCCTG
>DATEFR010000099.1:0-2473 GCA_035280545.1 Burkholderiaceae bacterium
GCAGGGCGGTAGGCACGCGGCGAATTCTGCCAAAGCGGCATGCGTCGTGCGATCAGTCGCGTGTCGCGCCGCCGTCGCCCAATGCTTTGTAGACCGCCACCAGCGCAACCTGCAGCTGCCCGGCGCTGTCGATCGCATCGCGCCGTGCCTGCAGCAGCGCGCGCTGGGCGTCGAGTTCGGGAAGCGCGTCGGTCACGCCGTGGCGGTACTTCGCTTGTGCGAGTGCGAGGTCGTCGCGGCTGTCGGCGACCTGCTTCGCGAGGCGCTGCTGGCGCTGCCGCTCGGCCATGTACCCACTGACCGCGGCGTCGACCTCGTGCCAGGCCTTCAGCACGGTCTGCTGGTACGCCACCGCGGCCTCCTGCTGTTCGAGCTGGCGCAGCGTGACGGTGCTGCGCCGCCGGCCCTGGTCGAAGATCGGCAGGCTCAGGCTGGGGCCTACCGTCCATTGGCGACTGCCCCATTCGCCGAAGCGCTGCGCGCCGACACTCTCGAGGCCGAAGCTGGCCCCCAGCGTGATGCGTGGGTACAGGTCGGCGGTCGCGATGCCGATCTGCGCCGTCGCGGCATGCAGCCGCGCCTCGGCGGCGGCGATGTCGGGGCGGCGGTGCGCGAGCTCGGACGGTACGCCCAGCGCGAGGTCGGGCCAGCGGCGGTCCGCGGGCGCGGCATCGATGGCGGCAGCATCCGCCGTCGCGTGCATCGTCAGCTCGCCGTTCAGCGCACCGGGCCTGGCGCCGACGAGCAGCGTCAGCTGGTCGATGGCCTGCGCTTCCTGCGCCAGCAACTGCGGGATGCGCGCCTCGAGACCCGCGAGCTGCTGGCGTTGGCGCACCAGTGCGCTGTCGTCGAGCAGCCCGCCGCCGACCTTGGCGCGCAGCAGCGCGAGCGCGTCGCGGTTCAGTGCGATGTCGGCGTGCGCGAGCAGGCGCTGCTGCTGCACCGTGCGCAGCTGGAAGTATGTCCGTGCGACTTCGGCGGCGATGCTCCATTGCATCTGCCGCACGCTTGCTCGCGCCGCGTCGCTGCTCGCCTGCGCGGCTTCGACCGCGCGGCGTACGCGGCCCCACAGGTCGGGCTCCCAGGACGCATCGAAACCGGCCTGGTACAGCGTGAACGGGTCGCTCAGCACCTGGATGATCGTGTCGCGGTTCTGCGCGGGCGCGATCGCGTCGATCAGGCGCGTGCCGGAGCCCACCTCGCTCTGGCGCTGCTGGCTGACGCCGGCGCGCGCGGCGAGCTGCGGGTTGCGCTGCGCGGCGGCCATCGCCTGCTGCACGCGTGCCTGCGCGAAGCGCAGCGCGGCGCTTTGGATGTCCTGGTTCGCGTCGACGGCCATCGCCTGCAGGCGAAGCAGCGTCGGATCGTCGAACGCCGACCAGTCGGCGCGTGCCAGTCCCTGCGCGTCGGGCGACGCTTCGGGTGCGGCCAGCGTCGCGTCGCCGCCGTGCCAGTCGGACCAGCGCGTGGGCGCTTGCGGCTGCGGCGCGACATGGTCCGGCCCGGCCGCGGCACATCCGGCCAGCAGCAGCGCGGCCCCCGACACCCATGCGAGGGCGCGCGGACGAGGAGGCGAGTGCACAACCCTCATCGAATGCTTCTCCGTCAGACGAGCCGATGGCGGAACAGCCAGGCGGCCGCCGGCAGCGTGACCGCCGCGATGATCGCGAGCGGGATCAGATCGGGCACGACCGTCGCGAGGCCCACGCCCTCGAGGTACACCCGTCGCACCAGATCGATCGCGTAGCGCAGGGGGTTCGCGAGGGTCGCGATCTGCAGCGCTTCGGGCATGTTCGCGACGGGCGTCGTCAGGCCCGACAGCAGCACCAGCGGCATCAACAGCACGAAGGTGTAGAGCATTGCCTGCTGCATGTTGGCCGAGAACGCCGAGATCGAGAGCCCGACGCCGACGCTTGCGATCGTGAACGCGGTCAGGCCGAAATACAGCGTGACGAACGAGCCCGGCGATCCGGCCAGCGGCACGCCGAACCACCAGCGCGTGACCACGAGGATCAACGTCGCCTGCGTGAGCCCGACGAGGATGGGCGGAACCGCCTTGCCGATCATGATCTCGAGCGGCGACAGCGGCGTCACCAGCAGCTGGTCGAACGTGCCTTGCTCGCGTTCGCGCGCCACCGAGAGCGCGGTCAGCAGCAGCGTCTGCAGCATGCTCAGCGTCGCGATCAGGCCGGGCATCAGGTTCCAGCGCGTCTCGAGGTTCGGGTTGTACCAGGCGCGGGTCTCGATCTCGATAGGCGCGGCGGCCTGAAGCCCGTGGCGTTCGCGCAGCGAGCGGTTGTACGCGTCGACCACCGCGAGGACGTATGCGCCTGCCGAGCCGGCGGTGTTGGAGTTGCGCGCGTCGACGATCAACTGCAGCGGTGCCGTCGCGCCGGCGTAGAGCTGCGATTCGAAGCGCGGGCCGATCTGGATCGCAAGCAGCGCCTGCTGCGTGTCGATCGCGTCGCGAATC
>DATEFR010000100.1:0-3078 GCA_035280545.1 Burkholderiaceae bacterium
ATTCGATGCCGACGCCGCCGTGGCCCTGATGTGCTCACGTCGCCACTTGAACAGAAGGTTGGCGTTGATGCCGCCCTTCATCGCAATCGCCGACACCGACGCGCCGGGCACCAGACTCTGCGCGATCAGCTCGTCCTTGAACGCCCGTTCAGTATCCGTCCGGCCAAGTCACACCTTGACGACCGGCGCGCGGTTCGCGCGGACCTTCAGATCGGCGGCGACCAGCGGTGCGGCAGCAGCTCGTCGATCCTGCTTGCCGGATGGGTCGGAAGCCGCTCGAGCACGTCCTTGAAGTACGCGTAGGGGTCGTGTCCGTTGATGCGCGCCGAGTGCAATAGGCTCATCACTGCCGCGGCCCGCTTGCCCGCGCGCAGACTGCCGGCGAACAACCAGTTCGCTCTTCCGAGCGCGATCGGCCGGATCTGGTTCTCGACCCAGTTGTTCGAGATCGGCACATCGCCGTCCTCGACGAAGCGCGTGAGTTCTTTCCAGCGCTTGAGGCTGTAGTCGATCGCCTTGATCGTGGCCGAGCCGGGCGGCATCAACTGCCGCTGCGCCAGTAGCCAACGATGGAAGACGGCCAGCACCCGGCGCGACTTGCGCTGCCGGATCCGCCGTCGCTCGTCGCTGGGCAGCTCTTCGATCTCACGCTCGATCCTGAACAGGCGCTGGTGGTAGCGCAGCGCCTTGCGGCCCACCTCGCTGCCATGGTTGGCCCACAGGTCGTTGAACTTCCTCCTGGCGTGCGCCATGCATTGCGCCGAGGTCACGCCTTTGTCGACGCAGGCCGAGTAGCCGCTGAACCCATCCGTCACCAGGGTGCCCTGCCAGGCCTGCACGGTGTCGAGCTTGAGGAACTCGCGCACGTTCTCGCCGCTGCGGGTCTCGCAGAACTCGTACACCACCGCCCGGGTCGGGTTCGTGCTCGGCGTGCAGTACGACCAGATGTAGGCGCGATGCGTCTTGCCGTCGCGCAGCTTCGCCGGCTTGAGCATCGCCACCGGCGTCTCGTCGGCGTGCAGCACCAGGTGGCGCCGCAGTTCGTCGGCCAAGGCCTGCACCAGAGGCTGGAGCTGCGCGCCGCATTCGCCCACCCACTGCGCCAGCGTCGAGCGGGCGATCAGGTGGCCGGCTCGTTCGTAGATGGCTTCCTGCCGGTACAGGGGCAAGTGGTCCATGAACTTGGCCACCAGCACGTGCGCCAGCAGGCCCGCGGTCGGGATCCCCTTGTCGATGACGTGCGCGGGCACGGCGGCTTGCACCAGCTTCTGGCAGCACCGGCACACCCACTTGCCGCGCACATGCCGCTCGACCGTGAACACGCCCGGTTGGTAGTCCAGCTTCTCGGCCACGTCCTCGCCAATGCGCTGCATCGGCTGCCCGCAGCCGCAGTCCGTGTCCACCGGCTCGTGCGGCACGTCGCGGCGTGGCAGGTGTGGCGGCAGCGCGGCGCGTTTGGGCTGCTTCTTGTCGGTCTTGCCCTTGTCCTCCCCGTCGCCACTCTGGCGATCGAGCTCTCGGCCGAGTTCACTGAGGTCCGCGTCCAGCGTCTCTTCCAGAAGGCTCTTCTGCTCCGGCGACAGGGTGCTGGCGAAGCGCTCACTCGTGGCGGCGAACTTGAGCCGCTTGAGCACCGCCATCTCGTGCGTGAGCTTGTCGATCAACGCCTGCTTGAACGCGGCTTCGCGATCGCGTTGGGCGATCAGGGCGTCCAGGGTGCGCAGCTGTTCGTCGCGTGCAGCCACCTCGGCCATCAACGACAGCATCGCCTGCCGCGTCTGCGGGTCCAAGGCGTCCAGCTGCTGCGCACTGATCATGGACCGCCATCGTGCCGCAGCGACGCGCCCCGGCGCATCGGCACATCCGGCAATTGCCAGCGGCCTGGCAGGTCGCCTCAGATCACGCGGATGATGCCGGCCTCACCCAGCCGCTGCCAGGGCAGGCCCAGCACCAGCGCGTCCAGCTGCGCGCGTGTCAGCGTCAGCGTGCTGCCGTCCTGCGGCCAGACGAAGCGGCCAGCGTTCAGCCGCCTGGCGGCCAGCCACACGCCGATGCCGTCATGCACCAGGGCCTTCATGCGGTTGGCGCGCTTGTTGGCGAAGAGGTAGGCGTGGTGCGGTCGAGCTTCGCCGAAGACCTTCACCACGCGGGCCAGCGCTGACTCGGTGCCGGCGCGCATGTCCAGCGGCTCGCAGGCCAGCCACACGGCGTCCACGCGGATCACCGCAGCAACTCGCGCGTCCAAGCGCCGAAGTCTGTCGCGGCGTCGGCCGGCCAGGTGACGTGCATCGTGAGCCCGCCGCGGTGCAGCTCGACGCGGATATCCGCTGACGTCGCGACAGGCGCTGCCGCCACGGCAAGCGGCAATGCGATGAACTCGCTTGTCCCAGCGGGCGCCGCAACTTTGCCCTCACGGGCCAGTTGCCGCCAGCGGTGCACGACGTTGGCGTTGATGCCGTGCGCCATCGCCACCTTAGCCACCGATGCGCCGACCTCGCCGCACTCGGCCATCACTTGTGCCTTCATTGCCGCGCTGTACCGCCGCCTCGTGCCCGCCTTCTCGCTTGTCATCATGTCCACCTAAGTTACGTGGACACGATCCTTGCCGCCTCTGGCGGCGACTTCAAGATGACTTGGCCGGACGGATACGAAGCAACGCATTGGGGAACACGCTGGTTCGTGGCACGCGACCCAGATGGGAACCTCATAGCCTTCGAGCAGAATGCCGGCTAACCCTTCCATCGAGCGGACGCCTTCCAGCGTGCTTCGCACGCTTCCAGCCGCCGCTCATGTCCAACGTTAGCTGCCATGGCGCACTCGGTCACAGGCTTTGTGGTTCGGAGTAACGCGGCTCAGTCTGTCCGTGAAAGAGAGCCTCGTCTACGCGGCATCGGTCTGGCCCACGATCTTGTCCTGTTCCCGCCCACGGACGATCTGCTGGACGAAATCTTCCCGCCATCGCTTGAGCAGGGTCCGACCGAAATCAGCTATCTCTCCCCGCCGCTGTTGACCCTTCTGCTTGGTCTCTCTCGCGGCGGCCCGATCATGGACTTCGAAACCGAATACCACGGTGGCACT
>DATEFR010000101.1:0-7702 GCA_035280545.1 Burkholderiaceae bacterium
GCGGCCGCCAGATCGGCACGCTCCTGCTCGCAAACGTTGCTGCCGAGCTTGAGCACCTGCGTGCGCACCGCCGTCTTCAGACCGGCGAACGAAAAGTCCAGATCGCCGCTGTGCAGCAGCGGCCGCGGCAGCTCGAACGCATCCGGGTTGCCGAACGCGGCCAGCCGCGCCAGCGCCGGCCCGCCCGGGTAGCCGAGGCCGAGCAGCTTCGCCGACTTGTCGAAGGCTTCGCCGGCGGCGTCGTCGATGGTCTCGCCGAGCAGCTCGTACTGGCCGACATCGGCGACCCGCATCAGCTGCGAGTGCCCGCCCGAGACCAGCAGCGCGACGAACGGGAACGCCGGCGGATCGGCCGACAGGAATGGCGACAGCAGATGCCCCTCGAGGTGGTGCACGCCGATCACCGGCCGGTCCAGCGCGGCCGCCAGCGCGCATGCGACGCCGGCGCCGACCAGCAGTGCGCCGGCGAGCCCCGGCCCACGGGTGTACGCGATCGCGTCGACGTCCTTCAGCGACGCAGCGGCTTCGGCCAGCACCTGCCGCGCGAGCGGCACGACGCGCCGGATGTGGTCGCGCGACGCGAGCTCGGGCACGACGCCGCCGTAGGCCTGGTGCATGTCGATCTGGCTGTGCAGCGCGTGCGCGAGCAGACGCGGCGTGCCAGCGCCCTCGCTGCGCACCAACGCGACACCCGTCTCGTCGCACGACGACTCGATCCCGAGAACCTGCATGCCGGCGAGTGTAGGGCCGGCTCGATGCGCCGCTAGCGCGTGAGGCTGCTGTTCCCGCCGCCCGGCACGCTGCGCAGGTCCTGCGCGACCTTGCCGCCCTGCAGCACGATCACGCGGCTGGCCGACGCGACCGTCTCGGGCCGGTGCGCGACGATCACGCGGGTCAGCTCGAGCTGGCGAATCGCGTTGTTCACCTCGCGCTCGCGCTCGACGTCCAACGCGCTGGTGGCCTCGTCCAGGAACAGGATCTTCGGCCGCTTGTAGAGCGCGCGGGCCAGCAGGATGCGCTGGCGCTGGCCGCCCGAGATGCTCGCGCCCATGTCGCCGATCAGCGTGTGATAGCCCATCGGCATCGCGACGATCTCGGCGTGCACCGCGGCGAGCCGCGCGCACTCCTCGATCCACGCCGGCTCGGCAGCCGGATCGAAGAAGCTGATGTTGTCGGCGATCGAGCCGGCAAACAGCTGGTCGTCCTGCATCACGGTGCCGATCATGTCGCGCCAGGCGCGCAGGCCCAACTGGCCGAGCGTGACACCGCCGATCCGGATCTCGCCGGTGCGCGGCGCGTGGATACCCAGCATCAGCTTGAGCAGCGTCGTCTTGCCGCAGCCCGACGGGCCGACGATCGCAACCGATTCGCCCGGCTCGATGTTCAGGTTGAGGTAGCGCAGCACCTCCGGTTCGGAATCGGAGTACGCGAAGCTGACGTTGCGCAGCTCGAGGCTGAGCGGCGCATCGTGCAGGCGCGGCGCGAACTCGGGCTGCGGCTCGGGGGCGCTGAGCACGATGTCGGCCAGCCGCTCGCCCTGCAGCTTCAGCATCTTCACTTCGACGATCTTGTCGATCAGCGCGCTGACGCGGGTCGCGAACTGCTCCTTGTAGGCGACGAATGCGAACAGCATGCCGACCGAGAAGGTGTGGTCCATCACGAGCAGCGCGCCGACCCAGATCATCGCGACCCGCTCGAGCCCGAACAGCAACTTGTGCAGCACGCCCAGCTTCAGGTCGAGCTTGCGGGTCGCGATGTTCGCGTTCATCGAGTCGACCACGAGGTTCATGAAGCGCGCCTGGCGATCCTCCTGGCGATTGAACAGCTTGATCGACTGCACGCCGCGCAGCGACTCGAGGAAGTGGCTGGACTTCTTCGCCTCGAAGACGATGGCTTCCTCGGTCGCCTCGCGCAGCGGCCGGAAGAACGCCCAGCGCAGCAGCGCATAAGCGGCGACGCCGGCCAGCGCGATCGCGGTCAGCGTGCCGCTGTAGATCAGCATCATCGCCAGCGTCACGACGACCAGCAGCCCGTCGAGCACGGCCTCGATGAAGCTGGTCGTCAGCGTCTGCTGGATCTGCTGGATCGCGCCGAAGCGCGACAGCACATCGCCGGTGTGGCGCTTCTCGAACCAGGCGACCGGCAGCCGCATCAGGTGCGCGAACACGTTCGAAAGCCACTGCAGGTTCAGCGTCGCCGACAGATGCAGCACGGCCCACGAGCGAATCGCGCCGACGCCGACCTGGATCAACACCAGCAGCGCGAAGCCCACGCCCAGCGTGACCAACAGGTCGCGGTCCAGGCTGACCAGCACGTTGTCGACCACCCACTGCATGAAGAACGGTGACAGCAGCAGGAAGCCTTCGAGCGCGATCGCGAGCGTGAAGATCTGCGCCAGCGAGCGCTTCAGTCCGGTCACGCGGCCGAGCAACTCGCGCAGCCCGACGCTGCGCTGCTCGGTACGCGGCTGGAATTCGGCCTGCGGCGTCAACTCGAGCACGATGCCGGTGAAATGCTTCGAGACCTCGGCCAGCGGCAGCCGGCGCACGCCACGCGCCGGATCGTGGATCACGGCCCAACCGCGGCTGACCTCTTTCAGCACGACGAAATGATTCAGATCCCAGTGCAGCACGCAGGGCACCGTCAAGCCGCTCAGGTGCTCGATCTCAGCACGCAACGCGCGCGAGCCCAGGCTCAGCTGGCCAGCCAGGCGCACCAGCTCGGCCATCGTCGTGCCCTTCAGCGACACCGAGAATCGCTGGCGCAATGTCGGCAGGTCCAGGCGCAATCCGTGGTGCGCCGCGATCATCGCGAGGCACGCGAGGCCGCACTCGGCGGCCTCGGTCTGCAGGATCATCGGCAGGCGCCGGCCGGACAAACCGAGCATCAAGGCATCGAGCGAACTGCGCGTGGTCATGCGGGCTCCATCACACGCGGCTCGCGATGCCGAGGACAGGCTCGAACAGCCATTCGATCAGGCGCCGCCGGTCGAGCAGCACGTCGGCCTCGATCTGCATCCCCGGCGACAGCGCCTGGGCCTGCCCGTACGCAGCGACCGTCTGCTGATCGAGGGCCACCGTGATGCGATACAGCGGCTCGCCCGACGCAGCCGCGCCGTGATGCAGCGGCAATCCGGCGAGCTCAGGGGTCTGCAACGGCGACCGCGCGACCTGCACCACCTCGCCGCTCTGGTGACCGAACTTCTGGTAGGGGAACGCCTGATAGCGCAGCTGCACGACCTGGTGCGCGCGCACGAAGCCGACCGCGCTCGACGGCGCGAACAGGTGTGCCTGCAGCCGCGCATCGGCCGGCAACAGGCTCGCGAGCGGCACCGTCGTCGTGACCGTCTGGCCGATGTCGGCCTGGACTGCCGTGACGACGCCGTCCTGCGGGGCACGCACGACCACGCTCTGCTTCGCTTCGTTCTCGGCCGAAGCCTGCGCGACGGCGGCCAGGTCGCGGTCGATCTCGCCGCGTGCCGCCTGAGCGCGCAACGGCAGCTCGCGCCGCTGTGCCTCGAGCGATGCGATCTCGCGCAGCTGCGTGCCTCGCTGGCGTTCGAGGTTCTGCAGTTGTGCTTTCAGTCCGAGGATTTCCTCGGTCTTGGTCTGCACCTGCGCCGACGACACGAAATTGCTGCTTTGCAGTGATTCGAGTTGCGCGAGCGCCTTTTGCGCGAGACCCAGACGCTCGCGCTGCAAGCCGGCCTCGGCATCGATAGCCCCGAGCTCACGGCGCATGTTGCCGATCTGCAGCTCGAGCGATTCGAGCTGATTCTGTTCGAGCAGCCGACGCTGCCGCGCCGCCTCCTGCAGGCTGCGCTCGCGCGACACGAGGCTGGACTGAATCGCCACCTGCGCGTCGCCGCTGGACGTGCTCTGCCCGACCGACAGCACGAACAGCACATCGCCCCGCCGCACGGTACGGCCTTCGGCGACGTGGTTCTCGACCACCGTCGCGGCCTGTGGCGCCATCAGGCGGATCAACCCGCGGTCCGGGACCAAATAGCCGCTGACCCGCGCCTTGCGCGTGTATTCGCCCCAGACCAGATACGCGGCGACCGCCGCTGCGACGACGACGACCAGCGCAGTCAGCAACGCGAGCGAAACCGGTCGGACGAGCTGAATGCTGCCGAGCCAGTCGCGCTGGCGATGGTCGAGTACCTGGGATCGGAAGAGGCTGGGCACGGAAGACCTTGTTACCAGCCCCCGGCAGGTCCGGCGGAGGAAGAATCCCAGCCACCGGCCGGGCCGGTCAGGCCGCCGGCCACTTGCAGAAGCTGGGCTTCGGTCAGCTCGACGGGTTGCAACGGAGTCTTGGTGACGGACTCCTGTTCGACTTGCTGAAGGGATTCGGACGAAACGATGGCGCGCTGCTGCATTTGATGCTCCTAGATGTTCATGCACGAGGACCAGTGCATGGGGCGCCATTGCATCAGCAGGCTTGCGGCAATGTAACTGTCAAGTCTTACAGGGTGGGGGTTGACGCAACATGGTCGGAGAACGGGAAAACTCTGCAAACACCTACGCTTCGGTGTTGCAAGCCACTCTCAATGGAACAGGTCGAGCGTGACAGAGTGCACAACTCGTGGGACAGCCCGGCATCGCGCCGGCGCATGAAACTTCAGCGAATCATGCCGAGGCGAATCGCCTTCAACACGGCTTGATGCTTGTTCGCACATCCCAACTTGTGGGTCGCGTTATTGATGTGCAACGCAGCCGTGCGCTCGGTGATCCCGAGCACGTTGCCCACTTCCCAGGCGGTCTTGCCGTCCATCGTCCAGCGCAGGGATTCCAGTTCGCGAGGGGTCAATGTCGGAACGTCCGGGTCCGGCGAAGCCGGCGTGAGGATGCGCAGAGCGGCCTCTTGCGCGTGGACCGCGAACAGCTGCAGCTCGGCCACCAGTCGAGTGAGCTCACCCGCATCGACTGCCACCGGCTGGTCGCGGTCGACCCCGAGGAAGAAATGGCGGCCCTCCGGCAAATGCAGTGCGAGGGCGATTCCATTGCGGTAGCCAAAGCGCGCTTGCTCTTCCCACTTTTCGCCCTGGCCATTCGCAACGTAGGTTTCCTGGCTCCAGATGATGGGCATGCTGTTGCGCTTGCAGTGCTGCATCACGGGGTCGAGGCGCCAGTACTCCCGATTCTGAAAAGCATCCAGGAACCCGGGGGGCGTGTTGTCGACGGTGAGGAACTCGGACTCGGCCAGCATGTGGTCGATCACGACGGTCGCCGACACCGTTTCGAATCCGAGACGCTTCGTGAAAGACACGATCTTCCCTCGGAGCTCGTCCCGGTTCCGACTTCCCAACACTTCGGTGAAGCCACCCTGAAGCATTCAACCCCTTGCGCGCCACACCACGCAGAAATAGTTCACGTGAATCGATGCTGCCCGGCTCGACCCTGGCAAGTTTGACAGATGTCAAGGAACGGAAGCTTGGTCACACTTGCGGCCCGTCGAACCAAACCGATGAGGTGCCATCATCAACTCTACCGCTATCACGAGCGCGATCACACCTGCCTGGATTGTCTACGCGTGGCCGCCGGTATTGTGTCAGGCTGCCTCGGCGCCGGACCTTCATCTCGTTCATCTCGGCACCAGAGTGTTAAATTTTGGCGATGCGGACGAACCTTGCAGCGGCCAGACGCTGTGGGGCAGCGCCTCCGACGAGCGCTCCGCCGGAGTGGCCTGGGACTGGGTCGAGATCCAGCGCGGCGTTGTGGCGATGTCCGACCCGCTCGGCATGGTCACGAACCTGCGCCTGCTGGACGAGCATGGCGAATGCCTGAGCCAGATCCAGGCCGCCGTACGGCTGCACCAGATCGTGCACACGCTGCCGTGGCAGGACGAGGTCCAGCGGGCGTTGCACCCTCCGCCCTCGGGAGATCCCAGCCCCGAGCCGGCCCGGTCACGCCGGCGTCACTGACACCGGGCATGCTCCCTGCGTGTTGGGATTTCCCATCAGCTGCAGGCCGACCCTCTTCCCGGCACGGCTGCAAGCGAATACGCTCTCAATCCCCCCTGGAGCGACGGCACAGACCCGTCGCCATCGAAACGAGTCGTTGGAGTCATGAAGCAGTACCGCCTCGCCGCGTGGCCACAGTTGCGCGCACCGTTCGACAAGATCGCCTATCGGCGCATGCTGAGCGATATGTCGCTGCGCTATGTCAGCGTCGCCCAGCTTGTCGAAACCAGCGGGCTGCGCCGCAGCGAAGTGCGGCAATTCCTCGAGATGCTGGCCGCGGCCGACCTGCTGCGCGAGCATGAGGGGCTGGAACCCGATTCGCTGTTCGGTTCGCTGCGTCCGCTGGGCGGCTGGTTGCGCCGGACCTTCGTCGAGCATCGCCGTCTCGGGCAGCGCTGAGCCCTCCCCCGACACTCCTGCCGGTCCGATTCGCGGGGCGGCACGCGGCTTGCTAGAACCTGAACGGCGGGTTTGAGCGAGCCCGTCCTGTCTCCTCAACAGGGTTGCGACCCTTTCAAAGCCTCCGTGCCTGCGGGTCCGGAGGCTTTCTTTCCTGCGCCGTGGCGTCCTCGGCCGGCTCGAGCAACAGCCGGTAGCCGACCGCCGTCTCGGTGATCAGATGGCGCGGCCGGGCCGGATCGGCCTCGAGCTTGCGGCGCAGGTTGCCCATGTAGACGCGCAAATAGTGCGTGCTGTCGGCATGCGACGGTCCCCAGACCTCGCGCAGCAAGCTGCGGTGCGTCAACACCCGCCCTGCATTCGCGATCAGGACCGTCAGCAGCCGGTACTCGATCGGCGTCAGGTGGATAGGCGCACCGTCTCGATGCACGCGGCGCGCGGCCAGATCCACCTCAGTGCGCCCGATGCGGACGCACGGATCGGCCGCCCCTGCCGACGCGGCACTGCGCCGGCGCATCGCGACCCGCACCCGGGCGAGCAGTTCCCCGACCCCGAACGGCTTGGTCAGGTAGTCGTCTGCGCCGGAGTCGAGCGCGGCGATCTTGTCGTCCTCGCCGCTGCGTGCCGACAGCACGATCACCGGCACGCCGGACCAGCCGCGCAGGTCCTTCAGCAGCTCGACGCCGTCGCCATCGGGCAGCCCCAGGTCGAGCACGATCAGATCCGGCCGCCGGGTCCCCGCTTCGACCAGGCCCTGCGCCGCCGTGCCGGCTTCGTACACGTCCCAGCCCTGGGCCTCGAGCGCCGTGCGGACGAAACGGCGGATCTGCGGCTCGTCTTCGACGACAACAGCGCTCAACCCCGGTTCGCTCATCGCGAGGCCACCTCGTGATCCATCGGGTTCATGTCGTCACCGTTTGCGGCCGCGTCGCCTTGCATCTTGTCGTCAGCCTCCCCTTCGCCGGCCGGCGGGGCCGGAGGCTGCCCCAGCGGCAGCGTGAAGCGGAATACCGCGCCCGGCCGGCCACGGCCCGATTCTGCCCACAACCGGCCGCCGTGCGCCTCGACGATCGCGCGGCAGATCGCCAACCCGAGCCCGACGCCCGAAGTCGCCGACTCGCGCTCGCCGCGCACGAACTTCTCGAACACGGCCTCCTCGCGGCCCGCTGGTAGCCCCGGGCCGTCGTCGCTGACATCGACCTGCAGGTCGCGACCCGCCGCACGTGCCGCGACCGTCACGTTGCTGCCGGACGGTGTGTACTTCGCAGCGTTCTCGAGCAGATTCACCAGCAGCCGCTCGATCAGCACCGCATCGACCTCGACCAGCGGCAGATCGGC
>DATEFR010000102.1:0-4969 GCA_035280545.1 Burkholderiaceae bacterium
ATCGACCCGATGACGGCCGCCTGACGACCGCCTGGCGCAGTCCTCCTGCACCCGGCCCGCTTCCGCGGGCCGGGGAGGCCTTCCTCTTTCCTACCCTTCCCGGAGTCTTCATCATGGGTCTACTCATCGCCTTGTATGGCGCGGTCGCCTACGCGGCCTTTCTCGCCACGTTTGCCTATGCCATCGGTTTCGTGGCGAACGTGGTCGTGCCCAAGTCCATCGACATCGGGCTTCCGGTCGGCGCGACCGCCGATGAAGCGCTGGTCGTCTCGGTGCTCGTCAACGTGCTGCTGCTCGGCGTGTTCGCCTTGCAGCACAGCGTGATGGCGCGCCCGGCCTTCAAGCGCTGGTGGACGCGCTTCGTACCCGAGGCGATGGAGCGCAGCACGTTCGTGCTGCTGGCCAGCGCCTCGCTGATGCTGCTGTTCATGCAGTGGCGACCGCTGGACGCCGTGGTGTGGGACCTCTCCGGCAGACTGGCCGGCGCGGCGCTGGTCGCGCTGTGCGTGCTGGGCTGGGGCCTGGTGCTGGCCAGCACGTTCCAGATCGACCACTTCGAGCTGTTCGGCATCAAGCAGGTGTGGGCCCGCCTCGTCGGCCGCGCGCTGCCGGCGCCCACGTTTCGGGTGCCGCTGTTCTACCGGCATGTGCGGCACCCGATCTACCTCGGCTTCATGCTCGCGTTCTGGAGCACGCCGGTGATGAGTGCCGGGCACCTGCTGTTTGCGGCGGTCACCTCGGGCTACATCCTCGTCGGCATCTGGTTCGAGGAGCGCGATCTCGTCGCGCAGTTCGGCCAGCGCTACCGCGAGTACCGCGAACAGGTCGGCATGCTGCTGCCGCGCCCCCTGCGGCGCGGCCCGCGCGCCGTGGCGGACGACGTGCGCCGCAAGCGCCAGCAGGCATCCGGCGCGTGAGCCGGTCGGAACCGCGGACGAAGAAGATGGGATTCCGGAGCACGAGGGGCTCCTGCAGAATACGCGGACTTCCCCGCCGGCCTTTCGAGGGTGGTGCGCGTGACGACGACCAACGCGACGACGTACCGGTTCGGACCCTGCGAGCTCGATGAAGCGAGACGCTCGTTGTCTGCGCATGGCCGCGAGATCAGACTGCAGCCACGCGTCTTCGACCTGCTGTGCTATCTGGTGCGCCATCGCGAGCGCGTGGTCCCCAAGGACGAACTGCTGGAGTCGCTCTGGCCCGGCACCATCGTCGTCGACAACGCCTTGCAGCGCGTGGTCAGCCTGGCGCGTGGAGCGCTGGCCGAGATCGGCCTCGGCGACGCGGTTCGCACCTATGCCCGCCACGGTTATCGCTTCTGCCTCGACGATTGCGAGGAGGCCGCGGCCGACTCGTCGCCGCCCGATGCCGCGGGCCGCGTGGCGAAAGCGCGCGCGGCCTGCGATCGCAACGACTGGGCCGCGGCCTGCGAAGCCTATGCCGCGGCCGACGCGGCAGCGCCGCTGCCGGCCTCCGATGTCGAGCAGTGGGGCCGTGCCGCCATCTGCGCCGGGCTGGGCCCCAGCGCCGTCGAGGCGCTCGAGCGCGTGGTGGCCCAGCACGACGCCGCCGGCGACACGCTAGGCGCCGCGCGCCTCACGCTGCTGCTGGTGCAGATCCGCATCGACAACAAGCAAGGTGTCTTCGCGCGCGGCCTGCTGCAACGCGCCTCGCGCTACCTGGACGGGCAGACCGACGTCGTCGAGCGCGGCCACTTCGCCTGGATGGCCAGCCGCATGGCGCTGGGCAACGGTGACCCGGCGCTCGCGATGACGATGGCCGACGAGGCCTGCAACCTGGGACGCAACCTGCGCGACCCCGACGTCGAATGCCTGGGGCTCGTGTACCGCGGCCATGCGCTGATGGCGCGAGGCGAGGTGGCGGCTGGGCTGGCGCAGCACGAGGAAGCTGCGGCCGTGATCCGGCTCGGCGGCGTGCGCTCCTGGGTGGCAGGCTGGGCCTTGTGCGCCATCCTCTACGCAGCACGCTACCGCTGCGACTGGCTGCGCGCCGCGCAGTTCGCCGAGGCCTTCGTCGAGTGGAGCCGCGCCTGCAGCATGCCGGCCTTCCCCGGCACTTGCCAGCTGCACCGCGCTGCGGTCCTGGGCGTGCGCGGCGAGCTCGAGCGCGCGACCTCCGAGGTGCGTGCCGCGGCCGCCCTGCTGGCGAAGGCCGCGCCGTGGGCCGAAGGCGATGCCTACTGCGTGCTCGGAGACATCCAGCTCAGCCACGGCGATTTCGACGGCGCCGAGGCATCGTTCAAGCAGGCCCATGCACTGGGCTGGGATCCGCAGCCCGGCCTGGCCCGGCTGCACCTGCAGACCGGAAAGCCCGAGCTCGCGCGGCGCGAACTCGAACGTGCGCTCGAAGAGGCGGACTGGACCCTGCGCGAACGCCGCGGCCAGCTGCTGTGCCTGCTGGTGCACGCGGCCTTGCGTGCAGGCGATGCGCAGCGTGCACGCGAAGCGCTGCAAACGCTGGACGCCGACCCGCAGATGCTCGCCACCGAAGCGCTGAAAGCCATGCACTGCGGGGCGGAGGCAGAGCTCGCGATGCACGCGGGCGACGTCAAGCTTGCGGCGCACAAGCTGCGCCACGCCGTCCGGCATTGGCGCGAAGTGGGCTCACCGGTGGGCGAGGCGGAGACGCGCATGCGCCTGGCCGAATGCCTGATTCAGGATCGCGACCTCGGAGGCGCTGAGTTGGAGCTGCACGCCATCGAGTTCAATCTGGCGCCGGCCGCAGCGATGCACCGCGACCGGATGGGGATGCTCCAGAACGAGCTGGCGGCCCTGCGCGCCGCGCCGTGACGTCGCGGCTCAGGCCGCCGCCAGCTCCTGCGCAACAGGCGCGCCGAGCAGAGCCTTCAGCTCGTCGCCGCACAGCACCTCGCGTTCGAGCAGCGCGTTGGCGAGCGCATCGAGGCGGGCTCGGTAGGTCTGCAACAGGCGCTGGCAGGTGCCCTGGCTGCGTTCGAGCAGCGCGCGCGCTTCGCTCAGCAGCGCGCCTTGGATATCCGGCCCCAGCAGTTCCTTGGGCACGCCGGCCACGCTCAGCAGACCGAAGGTCTCGCTGAAGCCCAGCGAACCGACCATGCGGACCGCCAGCTCGGTGGCGCGCTTCAGATCGTCGGACGCGCCGCTCGAGACGCTGTCGAACACCAGCAGTTCGGTCTCGCGCCCGGCCAGCATCATCGCGAGGCGGCTCGTCAGCTCGGCCTGCTTGTACAGCGGGTCTTCGGTCTCGCGCGTGATGTAGGTGACGCCCAGCGCCTGGCCGCGCGGCTCTATCGTCACGCGCTCGACGACGCCGGCCTTCAGCCAGTGGCCGACCAGTGCATGGCCCGCCTCGTGGTACGCCAGGCGGACGCGCGTCTCTTCGGTCAGCAGGTCCTTCACCGGCGAGACCTCGCCGCCGAGCTGCTGGGTCTCGATCGCGCGCAGCAGATGCTCGGCGCTGACTTTCTCGGCCCGTGCCTCGGCCGCGCTGGAAGCGGCCTTGTTCACCAGATTCGCGATCTCCGCCGGCGACAGGCCCGGGGTCATGCGCGCGAGCGAGGCGGTATCGGCCGTGCCGTCGTGCGTGACCTTGCCGAGGTACAGCTCGAACAGGCGCTGCCGCTCGGGCAGCGTCGGCAGCGCGAGGCGCACCAGCAGGTCGAAGCGGCCGGGGCGGCGCATCGCCTCGTCGATGTTGTCCTCATGGTTCGTCGCCGCGACGACGACCACGTTGTCCAGCGGCTCGAAGCCGTCCATCTCGACCAGCACGCGGTTGATGATGCGGTTCAGCTCGGATTCGGCACCGCCGCCACCCTCGCCGCCGCGCGTGCGCTTGCCGATGCCGTCGACCTCGTCGATGAACAGCACGCACGGCGCGCTCTTGCGTGCCAGCTTGAACAGCTCCTTGACCTTGCTGACGCCGGCGCCGTAGAACATCGACGTGAAGTAGGAGCCGTCCACCGAGATGAAGTTGGCCTTGCTCTCGCCGGCGAGCGCCTTCGCGAGCAAGGTCTTGCCGGTGCCCGGCGGGCCGACCAGCAGCACGCCGCGCGGCGCCGAGGCCCCGAGCTTCGCGTACTGCGCCGGGTCGCGCATGAAGGCCCTCACGCGATTCAACGCGGCCTTCGCTTCTTCGTTGCCGATCGCATCGGCGAACTGGGTCTCGGGCCGCGTCGACAGGCGCGAGGCCGCACCGCCGATGCCGGCTTGCAGCTTCAGGCCCACAAAGAGCGCGCCGACCAGCGTGCCCAGCAGGATCAGCGGCGACAGCAGCAGGTTGATCGCGTCCATCGCGCGGTGGCTCGCGGTGCGCGCATCGACCTCGGCGCCGACCAGCGTGAAGCCGGCCTCGGCGCTCCTGTCGCCGAGCTTGTCGAGCACGGTGCCGGCACAGCCGAGCGCGGTACAGCCGGGCACCGTGGTGCTCGCCTTCTCGCCGTTCTTCAACGTGTACAGGACCAGCCCGGCCTGCCCGCTGCCGCCATTGGCCAGGCCGACCAGCGCCAGCTCGCGCGCCTCGAGGGCGTGCCGCAGGTGCGCAACGTTCTGCGGGTGGGCGAGCCACTCGTCGGGGTTCTTCTCGAGCTGCAAGGCCTCGGGGCTCTTGCGCGCGTCGCGCTCCTGCGCGGCGCGATGGTTCAGCAGCACCAGGCCGCCGATCAGCAGCGCGACCAGCAGGATCGCGACCGGAATGCGCGGGTTCGCACGCGCGCGCTTGAGCAGCTTCTTCATCGTCACGCGGCCGCCGCCTTGGCGATCGCACGGTCGGCGACCGCGGCAGCGCGGTGCTCGTCGCGTTGCAGCTGCTCGCGCAGCAGCGCGGCATCCAGCAGCGCGTGGGCCAGCAGGCCCAGCAGCGAGAGCTCGCGGCGCTGCGGGCTGGTCCGGCGGAACTCGGGCGAATCGCGCAGCGCCGCCATCGCGCTCACGAAGTAGCCGCGGGCGGCGTCATCGGAAACCGGCAAGTCGCC
>DATEFR010000103.1:0-8523 GCA_035280545.1 Burkholderiaceae bacterium
GCGCGCGTGGCCGCGCCGGAGAGCGACAGCGAATCGGCGCGCCTGCTCGCGATCGACATCAAGAACCGCGCCGAGAACCTGATGATCGTCGACCTGCTGCGCAACGACCTGGGTCGGCTTGCGCAGATCGGCTCGGTGCGGGTGCCGGCGCTGTTCGCGATCGAGCCGTACACCACGGTGTTCCAGATGACCTCGACCGTGCAGGCGCAGATCCGCCCCGAGGTCGGCATGCCGGACCTGCTGCGCGCGGTGTTCCCGTGCGGTTCGATCACCGGCGCGCCCAAGCACCACACGATGGAGCTGATCGCCGGCCTCGAGAGCACCCCGCGCGGCCTGTATTGCGGCGCGATCGGCTGGTGCGATGCCCCGCAAGGCGATGCGCGCATCGGCGACTTCTGCCTGTCGGTGGCGATCCGCACGCTGACGCTGGGCGCTCCCGAGCAGGGACTGCGCCCGCTGCGCATCGGTGTCGGCGCCGGCATCGTCAGCGACAGCCGTGCCGACGACGAGTTTGACGAGTGCCGGTTGAAGGCGCGCTTCCTGACCGGCCTGGACCCCGGCTTCGAGTTGTTCGAAACCATGCGGTGGACACCGGGCGAGGGCGTGCAGCATCTCGAGCGCCATCTGGCGCGTCTCGCGCGCAGTGCCCAGGTGCTCGGCTTCGCATTCGATCGCGACGTGCTGCTCGCGTCGCTGCAGGCTTATGCGCTGGGCATGCCGCCGGCTGTGGTGGCACGCCTGCGCCTGGCGCTCGCGCACGACGGGCAGATCCACTTCACGCACGCGCCGCTCGCGCCGCTGCCCTCCGGGCCGGTCCGGCTGGTGGTCGGCGAGGCCGCGCTGCCCGTGGTGCGTCCGCTCGCGGCCCACAAGACCACGCATCGTGCGGTCTACGACGCCGGCGTACGGGCGGCCGAAGGTGCCGGTGCCTTCGATGCCCTGTTCTTCGACACCGCCGGCCGGCTGGTCGAAGGCGGCCGCAGCAATGTCTTCGTGCGCCTGGACGGCGGCTGGTGGACGCCGCCGCTGTCCGACGGCGCCTTGCCCGGCGTGATGCGCGGCGTGCTGCTGGACGATCCGGCCTGGGCGGCGCGGGAGCGCAGCTTGACCCGCGAGGACCTGGCGCGCGCCGAAGCCATCGTCGTCTGCAATGCGCTGCGCGGCGCGCTGGTTGCCGAACTGCCGGCCGAGCTCGCCCTGCGGCCGCGGCATGCCGCCGCATGATGAGACTTGCGCTGTTCGACCTGGATCACACGCTGATCCCGTTCGACAGCGGCATGGCCTGGACGCGGTTCCTGGTCGAGCGCGGCGTGCTGCCCGCCGAGGCCGAGGAACGTTACCTGAACCACTGCCGGCAATACGTGGCCGGCACGCTGGACATCCACGCGATGCACCGCGCGGTCATCGTGCCGCTGGTGCGCTTTCCGCGCGTGTTGCTGAGGCAATGGCAGAGCGAGTTCCAGGCGTCATTGCGCCCGCGCGTGCCGGCTGACATGCGCGCGCTGGTGCAGCGCCACCTGGAC
The DNA here is from genome assembly GCA_035280545.1 of Burkholderiaceae bacterium. Taxonomy (GTDB): domain Bacteria; phylum Pseudomonadota; class Gammaproteobacteria; order Burkholderiales; family Burkholderiaceae_C; genus DATCSE01. The sequence continues at coordinate 1,524 of DATEFR010000103.1, forward strand.
GCCGGCGACCTGTGCGCGGTCGTCACCGCGACCCAGCGCTTCATCGCCGAACCGTGCGCACGCCTGTTCGGCCTGGCCCACGTGGTGGCCACCGAGGCCGCGACCGTGGACGGCACGCCGGACGGCGTGCTGACCGGCGAAATCGCGGGCCTGCCGTGCTTTCGCGAGCACAAGATCACCTGCGTCCGGCAGTGGCTGACGCAGCACCGGCCAGGCGGCCTCGCGGATCTCGAGGCGTTCGAGCGCAGCTGGTTCTACTCGGACTCGAGCAGCGATCTGCCGCTGTTGAACGCGGTGACGGACCCGGTGGCCGTGCGTCCCGATGCGGGCCTGCGGCAGCACGCGCTGAGTGCCGGCTGGCAGATCGTGCCGCCGGGCTGAGGCTCGCGCCGAGCCGGGCGAAGGTCTTTTTGCACGCATCGGGCGTTTTCCGCATTCAGTTCGCGGCGGCAGGCTCCGATAAACCCGGCGAGTTTCAGGGTCGGGCGCCGCACGCGCGGCGCGGCCCGCTTGTGGGAGATAGGCCATGAATTGGATCCGCAGAGTCAGCCTGGTGCAGCGGGTGACGATAGGTTTTGGCTGCTGTGCAGCGGTCATCGGCGGCATCGGCGGCGGCGGCGTCTGGGCCCTGCAAAGCCGTGGGGCGGCCGACGCCGGCACCGCGGTCTGGGCCCTGGGCACGCTGACCGTGGTCGGTTGCCTGTTCGCACTGGTCGCGGCCTGGGCGATCCGCAGCAGCGTCAGGCAGACGGTCGAGCCCACCGTTCAGTGCGTGATCCGCATCGCCGGCGGCGACCTGGAGACCAAGATCGAATCGCCCGGCCGGGACGAGATCTCCTGGCTGCGCGCCGAGCTGAACTCGATGCGCAAGAAGCTGCGCACGATGGTGCTGGACGCGCGCGAGACGGTGGTCAGCGTCAACACCGCGTCCGAAGAAATCGCCAGCGGCAACATGGACCTGTCGACCCGCACCGAGAGCCAGGCCAGCGCGCTGCAGCACACGGCCAGCTCGATGGAGCAGCTCGCCAACGCGGTGCAGAGCAACGCCCGCAGCACGAACGAGGCGCGCAACGTCGTCGCGCAGTCCAGCGAGGTCGCGGCGCGCGGCGAGCGCACGATGCGCGACATGATCCAGCGCATGGGCGAGATCAACGGCAGCGCGACGAAGATCTCCGAGATCATCGGCGTCATCGACGGCATCGCGTTCCAGACCAACATCCTCGCGCTGAACGCCGCGGTCGAGGCCGCGCGGGCCGGCGAGCACGGCCGCGGCTTCGCGGTCGTGGCCTCCGAAGTGCGCGGCCTCGCGCAACGCAGCTCGACTGCCGCGCGCGAGATCAAGACCCTGATCGAAGACTCGACCCACAAGGTCGAAGCCGGCTCCAAGCTGGTCGACGACGCGGGTCATACGATGAAAGAGATCCTCGACAGCGTGAACCGGGTCTCGCACCTGATCGCCGACATCGCCGACGCCGGCCAGTCGCAGAGCAGCGGCATCGAGCAGGTGCACCAGGCGATCGCGCAGATCGACACGATGACGCAGCAGAACGCCGCGCTGGTCGAACAGCTCGCCGCTGCGGCGCAATCGCTGAAAGGTCAGTCGACGCGCCTGACCGAATCGATGGGTTCGTTCCGCGTGTCGGCCTGAGCGCCGCGCGACCCGGCTGCATCGGCGGCGCGCAGCGCCGCGAGCCGCTTGCCGGTTCCTGGGTGGGTGGCCGTGTCGTGGTTCATCCCCAGGTGCATGAACGCGGCGACCGCGTCCCGCGAGGTGTGGCCCAGCGCACGCAAGGCGTGCAGCGCAAATGCATCGGCCTCGATCTCCTGCCGGTACGCCAGCCCGGAGGCATCGCGCCCCAGCAGGGCCGCCACCGGCTCGGTCTGGTCGGGGGTCACGACGCCCGGGACCCACTTCTGGTAGAGGCGCTGGGTCTGCTCCCAGTGCCGCAGTTCGACGTGCCCCAGCTCGTGCGCGAGGATGAACAGGCGCTCGCCTTCGCTCAGATCGGCCAGCGACTCGTTGGCCAGCACGACCCGGCCCTGCAGCGTCTCGGCGACGGTCGCGCCGTCGATCACCCACAGCTCCACCGTGCCGCGCAGGCCTAGCGCCCGGATCAGCTTCTCGAAGCTGTCACGCACCAGGCGGGCGCGCGGGCTGGTCTTGTCGACGGCGTGGACGCGGTCCAGTCGAGCCTGCTGCGAGCGGGCCAGCACCTCCACGATGTTTTCATCGGCGCGGGCCGCGGGCCCGGCGAGCAGCAGGATCAGAATGACGATGGACCAACGCATGATGAGCACTCCCGCGGTGCGGGAGCCCCGTCCGCTGCTTGTTGCGGGGCAACAATCGTGCCACAAAATGCGGGTTAACCCGGTACAAACTCGCGCCACGACCCGCTGCGTCGCGCCGATCAGGCCTCGATCAGCCCCCAATGGAGCGCGACCAGCGTGAGCTCCGACTGGTTGCTGGCACCCAGCTTCTGCTTGACGTGGAACAGATGGGTGCCCACGGTGCTGGGCGAGAGCTTCAGGTTCTCGGCGATCTGCGCCACGCTGAGCCCGCGGGCGAGCTGCACGAAGACCGAGAATTCGCGCTCGCTCAACGCCTCGGCCGGACTGGTCTCGCCGCGGACTTCGGCGACCGCCAGCGCCTGCGCGGTGTGCGCATCCACGTAGGGCCGGTTGGCGGCGACCGCCGTCACGGCCGCGATCAAGGCTTCGGGCGCGCTGCGCTTCGCCAGATATCCGAGCGCCCCGGCGCGCAGCACGCGTCGAGGGTGCGCTGTGTCTTCGTGCGCCGAGAGCGCGAGCACGCGCGCCTTGGGGTCCTGCGCGAGCAGGCGCCGCACCGCTTCGAGCCCGCCCATGCCGGGCATGGACAGGTCCATCACGACCACGTCGGGCCGCACGCGCGCGTACTCGGCGCAGACCTGTTCGCCGCTGTCGGCTTCGGCCACCACCTCGACCTCGGCATCCGCCAGCAGCATGCGAAAGCCCATGCGCACGAGCGCATGGTCGTCGACGAGCATCACGCGGATCATGCGGCCTGCACCTCGGCCGCCACGGCCGGTGCTTCGTCGACCTGCAGCGGCAGCCGAACCCGCAGTTCGACGCCGCGCGGCTCGCGGCCGCCGATCTGGAACGTGCCGCCCAGGCCCTCGGCGCGCTCGGCGAGCCAGCGCAGGCCGTGGTGCCCTTGCGGCGGCGAGTCGGCCGGCAGGCCGTCGCCGTCGTCGGTGACGGTGAGCAAGACGGCATCGCGATCGTGCCGCAGCTCGACCCGGACGTGGCGGGCGTGGCCGTGGCGCAGCGCATTGGTCACGCCCTCCTGCGCGCCGCGGTAGAGCGCCAGCGCGGCATCCGGCGCGACGTTGGCATCGCCCAGCTCGACCTGCAGGTCGATGTCCACGTCGGGCTGGCTGCGCCGCGTGCGCTCGACCAGGTCGGCGAGCGCATCGGCGAGGCCGAAGTTGTCGAGCACCAGCGGCGCGAGCCGCGGGATGATGCCGTGCATCGCTTCGTAGAGCCGCGACGATTCGTCGGCGATGGTCCGCGCCGCCTGTTCGGCCTGGGCATCGACGCCGCGCACCCGTTGCGCGATCGACAGGGCCATGCTGTGCATCGCGGTGACCGACTGGCCCAGCTCGTCGTGCAGCTCGTGGGCGATCAGGCGCCGCTCCTGCTCGAGCTGGCGTTCGATCCAGCGGGTCAGCTCGCGGTTCTCGGACAGCCGGCTTTCGGCGAGCACGGCGCGGCGTTCGGTCTCGATGTTCTGGCGCAACCGCGCGACCATCCGGTTGAACGCCGCGCCGATCAGCGCGGCCTCGCGTCCGGCCAGCGGCGGCAGCGCGGCATCGAAGCGGCCGGCTTCCAGTTCGCCCAGCGCGCCGACGATCTGGCCGAACGGCCGCACCGTGCGCCCGACCAGCCAGAACACGAGCGCGTTGACGACCGTCAGCAGCAGCGCCGCCGCGGACCCGAGCACGAGCACGTAGTCCCACGCGTCGACCACGGCGCGCGAGGCGTTGGACTGCATGACCAGCTTGCCGCTGCCGGGAAACTCGATCGACTGCACCGACGGCTCCGGCGCGATCAGCCGTTCGAACCAGTCGGGCGCATCGCGCCCGGCCTTGTAGGTCGACGGGGGAGACCGGTACAGCTCCTGGCCTTGGCCGTCGTACAGCACGATCTCGTTCGAGCGCACCCGGCCTATCCCCTGCAGGTAGGCGAGCATCGCCGGGGTGCCCTGCGCGGCGTAGAGCCAGGCATTGCGCTGCAGCAGCTGCGTCGCGACCCGATTGGCCGCCACGACCTCTTCGTTCACCGACTCGCGCATGCTGCGCAGCTGCAGCGCCATCACGGCCGCGACGAACAGAATCGTCAGTGCACCGACGATCAGGTTGATCTTCAGGCGCAACGTCATGCTGCCGATGGTAGCCGCCCCTCCCACGCCACGCCGGCCGGAGGGGACTGACCCGCAGTGCGATTCATGAAAATCATGAGGGCCGAATCATGGCGGTGCGGCTGGTCTGCCGGAGCCGGTGGAGGGACCATGCAGTGCGGGATGCATGCAGCGTCCCTGCGCAGACCGTCCGGCCTGCGTGTCGTTCACCGAAAGGAGACTCTTTATGCAATGGACCACCCCGACCGCCACTGACCTGCGCTTCGGTTTCGAAATCACGATGTACGTCGCCGCACGTTGACGGTCACGCGCCGGCGCGGTGCTCGCGTCGCGCCGGCGCTTCTCTTCTTTCAACGGCTTTCTCTTCGAGCTTCCCGCAACGTGCGTATCAGTGTGCTCGGCTCCGCCGCGGGCGGCGGCTTCCCGCAGTGGAACTGCAATTGCCGCAATTGCGCCGGCGTGCGCTCGGGCTCCGTGCGATGCAAGCCGCGCACCCAATCCTCGATCTTCGTGCGGCCTGACGACGGGCAGGACGGCGTGCTCTTCAACGCGTCGCCCGACATCCTCGAACAGATCCGCGCCCGCCCCGAGCTGCAGCCGGCCCGCAAGCTGCGCGACACCGCGATCGCCGGCGTCGTGCTGATGGACGGCCAGGTCGACCACGCCACCGGCTTGTTCATGCTGCGCGAGCGCGGCACGCCGCTGCCGCTGTGGTGCACCGACCCGGTCCACGAAGACCTGAACCAGGGCAACCCCATCCTGCGCGTGCTCGGGCACTATTGCGGCGTCGAGCGCCATCGCATCGCGCTAGACGGCACGGCGTTTCGCGTTCCCGGTGTCGAGACTCTGAGCTTCCGGGCGCTGCCGCTGTCGAGCAAGCCGGCGCCGTACTCGCCGCACCGCGAGCATCCGGTGGACGGCGACAACATCGGCATGCTGATCAGCGACACGACCAGCGGCGCGAGCGTCTTCTACGCGCCCGGACTGGGCGCGATCACGCCGCCGGTGTTCGACGCGATGACGGGTGCCGACGCGGTGCTGGTGGACGGCACCTTCTGGACCGACGACGAGATGCCGCGCCTCGGATTGAGCAGCAAGACGGCGCGATCCATCGGCCATCTGCCGCAGTCCGGCCCGGACGGGATGATCGAATGGCTGGCCAAGCTGCCCGAACGCACGCGCCGCTACCTGATCCACATCAACAACACCAATCCCATCCTCGATGAGGATTCCGACGAGCGTGCCGCGTTGACACGCGCACGCATAGCGCCGTGCGAGGACGGCATGATGATTCAGCTTTGACCGAGACGCCGAGACGATGAAGCCCGAGATCCTGCAAGCGCGGCGCGAATCCGCCCCCACCGACGAAGCGGCGTGGAACGCGGTCGAGTTCGAGGCGAAGCTGCGCGAGCGCGGCCGCGCGTACCACATCCACCACCCGTTCAACGTGATGCTCAACAGCGGGCGTGCCGGTCGCGAGCAAGTGCGCGGCTGGGTCGCGAACCGCTACTACTACCAGATCGCCATCCCGATCAAGGACGCGGCCGTGCTCTCCAACTGCCCGGACCAAGCCGTGCGGCGCGGCTGGGTGCAGCGCATCCTCGACCACGATGGGTTCGAGCTCAACGGCATCCGCGACCCGGGCGGCATCGAGGCGTGGCTGCGGCTGGCCGAAGCGGTGGGCTTGAGCCGCGACGAGGTGGTGGACCTGCGTCACGTGGTCCCCGGCGTGCGCTTCGCGGTCGACGCGTACGTGAACTTCGCGCGCCGCGCGCCGTGGCAGGAGGCGGTGTGCTCGTCGCTGACCGAGCTGTTCGCGCCCGAGATCCACAAGCAGCGGCTCGCGGGCTGGCCCGAGCACTATCCGTGGATCGAGTCCGAGGGGCTGCAGTATTTCCGCAACCGCGTCAGCCAGGCGCGGCGCGACGTCGAGCAGGGCCTGGAGATCACGCTCGCGCACTTCCGCACGCGCGCGCAGCAGGAGCGCGCGCTCGAGGTGCTGCAGTTCAAGCTCGACATCCTGTGGACGATGAACGACGCGATGGGGCTGAAGTACGGGGTGAGTGCATGAACGCGCCCATGGCCTCGACGCGGCCGCGCATAGGCGCGGGCTTTCGGCTGCAGTGGGAGCCGGCACAGAGCTGCCACGTGCTGCTGTACCCGGAAGGCATGGTCAAGCTCAACGGCAGCGCCGGCGAGATCATGGTGCGCTGCGATGGCGAGCGCAGCATCGAGGCGATCGTCGGCGAGCTCGAGACGGCGTTCAATGCGTCGGGGCTGGCGCCCGAGGTCTTGTCGTTCGTCGAGATTGCCGGCAAGCAGCGCTGGCTGACCTGGGAATGACGAGCATGACTCCCGGCCCGCCGCTGTGGCTGCTCGCCGAGCTGACGTATCGGTGCCCGCTGCACTGCGTCTTTTGCTACAACCCGATCGACTTCGCGACGCAGGCCGACGAGCTCTCCACCGACGACTGGCTGCGTGTGCTGCGCGAAGGCCGCGAACTGGGCGCCGTGCAGTGCGGCCTGTCGGGCGGCGAGCCCTTGCTGCGCGACGACCTCGAAGTGATCGTCGCCGAGGCGCGCCGGCTCGGCTACTACACGA
>DATEFR010000104.1:0-2807 GCA_035280545.1 Burkholderiaceae bacterium
GCCGTCGCACGCCACGCCGGGCCGGCTTGCGCTCGCCTCGCCGCGTGCCGCGTGGCCGCTGGGGTTGGCGACCGCCAGCGCCTGGTGCGGGCCGGGCTGGGTGCTGGTGGGCGATGCCGCGCACGTCGTGCACCCGCTGGCCGGCCAGGGGCTGAATCTCGGGCTGGCCGACGTCGCGACGCTCGCCCGCGTGATCGAATCCCGCGAACGCTGGCGCAGCCTCGGAGACGAGAAGCTGCTGCGCCGCTATGCTCGCGAACGTGCCGTGCCGACCTGGGCGATGGGCCAGGTCACCGACGGTCTGATGCACCTTTTTTCGCAACGCGCCCCGGTCGTGCGGGAACTTCGCAACCGCGGGCTGACTCTGGTGAACCAACTCTCGCCGCTCAAGCGCTGGCTGACCGCGCGGGCGCTCGACTCCTGAAAGCTGCTATGCACAAGATGTTCCGCCGTACCGTGATGGCCGCGCTCGCTGCCTCCGCCGTCTGCCTGACGACCAGCGCCGCGTGGGCGCAAGAGGCGCTGATCCGCAAGAACATCGCCGAGCGGCTGCCCGACTTCCCGAAGATCGACGAGGTCACGAAGAGCCCGATCCCCGGCGTCTACGAGCTGCGCATCGGCACCGAGATCCTCTACAGCGACGAGCGCGGCGAGCACATCATCCAGGGCGAGCTGATCGAGACCAAGTCGCGCACGAACCTGACGCAGGCGCGCATCGACAAGCTGACCGCGATCGACTTCGCGAGCCTGCCGCTGAAGGACGCGATCGTCTGGAAGCAGGGCACCGGCGCGCGCAAGCTGGTGGTCTTCGCCGACCCGAACTGCGGCTACTGCAAGAAGTTCGAGAAGGAAATGCAGCAGGTCAAGGACGTGACCGTCTACACCTTCCTGTACCCCATCCTCGGCGGCGATTCGCCCGACAAGGCGCGCAACATCTGGTGCGCGAAGGACAACGCGACCGTCTGGCGCAACTGGATGATCAACGGCGCCACCGCGCCGCGCAGCATGGGCCAGTGCGACACCAGCGCGCTCGATCGCAACGTCGCGCTCGGCAAGAAGTACCGTGTCAACGGCACGCCGGCGCTGGTGTTCGAGGACGGCAAGCGCGTGCCCGGCGCGATGGCGCCGGATCAGGTCGAGAAACAGCTGCTCGCGAGCCGCGGCAAGGCTTGAGCCCTGCCCGTTCGGACTTGAGCCCAACCCGTTCGGGCTGAGCCTGTCGAAGCCTCACGCGTATTTCAGCTCGCTGGTCTTGCCGCGGAACACGCGGTACGAGTACACCGTGTAGCCCGCGATCGCCGGCACCGAGATGCAGATGCCGACGAGGATCACCTTCAGCGCCTCCGGGCTGCTGGCGGCCTGCCAGATCGTCAGCTGGTCGATCACGACAAACGGGTAGATGCTGTACGCCAAGCCGAGAAAGCCGAGCAGGAACACCAGGATCAGCAGCACGAACGGCACCCAGGCGAGCGGCCCCAGCACTGCGCGGGTGTTGAACAGCGCGCGCACCGCGAGCAGCGCGACGCCGGTCATCAGCGGGATCGCGATCAAGGCGAGGATCTCCGGCAACGAGAACCAGCGCTCGCGCACGGTCGCGCTGACCCAGGGCGTCGCCATCGAGATCAGCACGAGGCCGATCACCATCGGCAGCCACGCGATCTTCGCCCACTGCAGCGCGCGCTGCTGCAGCGCCCCTTCGGTCTTCATGATCAGCCAGGCGGCGCCCATCAGCACGTAGGCCATCGGCAGCGCGGCGGCAATCGCGGCGGCGAACAGCGGGTAGTTCCAGCCGCTGCCGAAGCCGCTGACATAACGCCCGAGCATCCAGCCCTGCGACACCGACGCGAGGGTCGAGCCGGCGAAGAACAGCCGGTCCCAGGTGCGCTTGTGCGAGTCGTGCGCCTTCACGCGGAAGTCGAACGCGACGCCGCGCAGGATCAGCCCGATCAGCATCAGCGCGACCGGCAGGTACAGCTGGCCCAGCACGACGCCGTGCGCCTTCGGGAAGGCGATCAGCAGGATGCCGATGCCCAGCACCAGCCAGGTCTCGTTCGCGTCCCAGAACGGGCCGATCGACGCGACCATCACGTCCTTCTCGGCATCGGTCGCGCGGTGCATCAGCATGCCGACGCCGAGGTCGTAGCCGTCGCTGATCACGTAGACCAGCATGGAGACGCCCATCAGCACCATGAAGATCACCGGCAGCGCGGTGTCGAAGGTCATCACGCTCATGCTGCACCTCTTGCGGCCGGAACCGCGGCACGGTCGGCGGCGCTCTCTTCGAGCGCGTCCTCGGGCTTCTCGGCCATGTACTTCAGCACGCCGACGTACGCGACGATCAGCGCGAGGTACAGCGTGACGTACAGCGCGAGCGTCAAGCCGATCATCGGCGACGGCACCGCGGAGGCGACATCGGCCGTGCGGATCAGGCCGTAGACGATGAACGGCTGGCGCCCGATCTCGGTGACGTACCAGCCGGCGACCGTCGCGATCCAGCCGGAGAACGTCATCGCCGCGAAGCTGCCGAGCAGCCAGCGCGGCAGCGCGGTCGGCTGCCAGCGCGCTCGGCGCAGCTTCCACCAGCCCAGCCAGCTGGTCGCGAGCATCAGCACGCCCATGCCGACCATCAGCCGGAACGCGAAGAACAGCGGCAGGGCCGGCGGGTGCGCGTTCGGGAAGTCGTTCAGGCCGCGGATCTCGCCGTCGACATCGTGCGTCAGGATCAGGCTCGCCATCTTCGGCACGGTGATCTCGACGTGGTTGGTGCGGGCCTGGTCGTCGGGGATCGCGAACAGCCGCAGCGGCGC
>DATEFR010000105.1:0-2570 GCA_035280545.1 Burkholderiaceae bacterium
CAGCGCCAGAAGACGAGGCGCAGCCAGTCGATCGCGGGCCGGGATGCGATGCCGAGCAGGCTGCCGGTTCCGGCATCGATCTTCGCGACACCGCGCAATCCCGGGCGCATGGCCGGCAGCGCTTCGTCGAGCTTGGCTTCCACTTCGAAGGCGTTGCGCCCGTCGGTGGCCGTCGCGACCGGCGTGATCCGGGTGAGCTGGAACGCCAGGTGGCGCGAGGGCATCGCCGCCAGCGCGAGCTCGCCGCGTTGTCCGGGGCGCAGCTCGGCGACGTCGCGTTCGTCGACCTCGAGAATCAGTCGGTACGCGTCGCGCGGGGCCAGCGTCAGCAGCACCTGTCCGCGCTGCACCGGTGCCCCGAGCGACTGGGTCAAGTCGCCGCCGACGACGACACCGTCGATAGTCGCGGCCACGCGGCTGCGCTGCAGCTGGCCGCGCACCAGCTCGAGTTGCGCGAGCGCCTCGTCGGCTTTCGCGCGGGCCACCGCAAACTGCGCGCGATCGGCCACCGCGAGTGCGGCGGCCGCGGCGTTGTCGTGCTGCATGGCCTCGGCTTGCCACTTGTGCTCTTCGAGCAGCAGGTCCTGCGGGGCCATCTCGACGAGCAGCTCGCCGGATGTCACCGTGTCGCCAGGGCGTACGTGCACCGACTGAACGAAGCCGTCCACGGGCGCGGCCACGCTGCGCTGCACCGCACCTTCGAGTCGTGCCGGCGCGCCGATGCGATGCGCGACCGGGACCAGCGTCAACAACGCCGCGACCGCAGCCACCGCGACCAGGCGCAGCGCGATCGTGCCGCGGCGCACGTCGCCGAACCGTGCGATGACGGCGCGCGTGCCCTCTCGGATGCGGGCCGGCCACGGCATCTCGGCCCGGCACTTGAGTCCGATCAATGGCGCCAATGCGCGGGCCAGATCCGTCGCGCGGCGCCATGCGGGACCGGCTGTTTCGACGGAGCCTTCGAAGCACAGCGCACCGATGCGATGGCCCGCGTGCACCAGCGGGACCGTCAGCACCTGCCCCGGCCCCCATGCGGCGAGCGCGCCGTGGGCCTGCACGATGCGCGGCGCCGCGCCCGCAGGCTGCGGAAAGGCGATGGGCCGGTCCTGGTCGATCGCCTCCTGCATCGCCGCGCACAGCGCACGCGCCAGCGATGTCTTGCGCTCGTCGCCGGCGGTGCTGTGCGACATCGCCGTCAGCTGAAGCTCGCCGCGAGCTAGCAACCCCAGGCTGACCCGATCGACACCCAGCAGCGAGGCCAGCTCGCTCGTCAGCGACACACCGCAGCGCGGCAGGCGATGGGAGCCGGTCAGGTGGGTCTGCAGCTTGAGCACATCGGCGAGGGTGTTGTCGCGGACGGGCGCCAACAGTGGTTTCAGTGAGGCGGCGGCGTGTTGGACGTGCCGGGCCCAATCGGCATCCGTCCCGGCGCCGTCATGCAGCAGCAGCGCAATCGATCCGAGCGTGACGCCCTCGTGGCGCAGCGCGAATGCGACGACCCGCATCGCGGCGGCCGGCGAGCCCATGCGCAACTGCGCCAGCAGCGGACCGTCTCTTTCGGCCGCGGCCTGCGCTGCCGCGAACAGCGGTTGTGCCGCGGCGGTGCTCGAAGGCGAGACGGCCACCTGCCGCGGACCGCTGCCCGCGGCCCAGCGCATGACCGCGCCGGCGGCGATCTGCGGCGCGCGGGCGATGTGCTGCGAAAGCCAGCCTTGAATGATGGCGTCGGCCATGGCGAGGAATGGTCCAGGAGGAAGTCCAGGCCTAGTCTTCGGCTGCGGGCTCGTGTCCCCGATGACGGCAGACCGACCAATTCATGACCGCACCGTACAAGGCCGGCACGAACGCACACTCTCGGGCGCCATGCGTTTGCCCGGGGGCCGCATGGCAGGCGTCTAGGCGGCTTTGGGCAGCGTGTGGGCCTCGCGCACCACCTCGACGAATTCCTCCGGCGTGAACGGCTTGCACAGGATCGCGTCCATGCCCACGTCGAGGCAGCGCTTGCGGTCTGCCGGCATCACGCTCGCGGTCATCGCGACGATCCGGATCGGCTCGGCAGCGCGTTCGCGTTCGGCTGCCCGGATCGCGCGCGTGGCGGCGAAGCCGTCCATGACCGGCATGTGGCAGTCCATGAAGATCACGTCGAAACGGTCCTTCTTCCAGCGGTCTACGGCTTCCCGGCCGTTGTGGGCGATGGTCACCGCGAATCCCTGGCTGCTCAGCACGGCTTGGGCAACGATTTGGTTGACCAGGTTGTCTTCCACCAGCAGCGCGTGCTGGCGCCGGCTGTCCGTCGTGGCCGGGGTTTGCAGGTCCAACGTCCCGTCATCCAGCGCTTCGGGCGTCTCGATCGGCCCGGACACAACCGTCGTGCGGCTACGTTGGCGGAACTGACAGGTGAACCGAAATGCGCTGCCGACACCGACCGTGCTCTCGACCTCGACGCTGCCCGCCATCGCCTTGACCAGCTTGTCGACGATCGCGAGCCCCAGGCCCGAGCCGCCGTAGCGCCGCGAGGTCGAGCTGTCGGCTTGCGCAAACGGTTCGAAGATGCTCTTCAGGCTGGCGCG
>DATEFR010000106.1:0-4799 GCA_035280545.1 Burkholderiaceae bacterium
CCTTCCGTTTCGGCGAGGATTCGGTCCGCCCACTCGATGGCGCTGGCCACGGCGGCTTCGTCGATGATGGGTTCCGCGTCGTAGCGAATCGAATTGCGCGCCTTGACCATGGCCGTCGCGGCTGCGGCAACCTGACCGCGAAGCTTCAAGGTCTTGACGAGGAAGTCGAACGCCTCGGTATGGTGCCCCAGGCCTGTGAGCTCGAGTTTGCTGCATTCCAGCAAAAGCAGCGCGCAGCTCAAGCCGCAGTCGTAGGCCGCGTCGAAGCGTCGAGGTGCCGATACGAATTCGGCCGGAGCGCGCGCGTCGCGCAGCGCAGTTCCGGCGTTCCGCCAGAGATTGCGGACCTTGCCGAGGGAGAAGGTTCGGGTCGGCCTCAGGTCTGCCACGGGGCCACTCCTTTCAGCTCGATGCGAGGATGGGCGAGGATGCTGCGGGCGACAGGGTCACCGTCCGCGAGCTTGCCCTGGAATTCCGGCGCCGTATAGAACTGCGGATTGACGTCGCGAGAGACCTTGTCGCCGACTTTACCGAGTGCGGCCAAGACCGCGAAGCGGTCGAGATCCGCATCTCCGAGCACGAGCACATCGATGTCGCTGTCCTTGCGGGTCTGCCCGGCAGCGAACGAGCCGAAGACGCACGCGTAGACCAAGCCCCGGATCGGCTTCAGCGCGCGTTTGAGCTGCTGGATGATGGCGCTGTCTTGCCGAAGGAGCAGGAACAGGCCGGCGAGCCGAGGGTCGTCATGGGGCGCGCGGTACTGCGGTCCGTATCGCGTCTCTTCGCGGACCACGAGCTGGCTGTCGACGAGCTCGCGCAGGGTCTTGTCGATGGAGCCGTAGGGGACCCCGGCTTCTCGCGCCAGCGCACGAGCGGCGATAGGCTCGCTGCTCTCTTGCAGGTACAGCCACTGCATCACCTTGGACTTTGCGCCGGTACCGAATAGGGCCTCGATGATGGGCTTGCTCATGGCGATTTGTCAGTGCGATTGTAGCTACTTCTGGTAGTCGGATGACTGCCAAAGGTAGTCAATCGACTGCCTGGGGAAGTCGACATGACGGCCTCAGGTCGCACGCCGCCAATACGCCGGATCCCCGTAGCTGTGTTTCAGGAAATCGATCCACAGCCGCACCCGCAGCGCGAGATGCTTCGCATGCGGGAACAGCGCGTGGATGCCGTTCGGCGGCGCTGCATAGTCGTCGAGCACGCTGACCAGTTGGCCCGACGCCACTTCGTGTTCGACCTCCCAGGTCGAGCGCCATGCGATGCCCAGCCCGGCCCGGCACCAGTCGTGCAGCACCTGGCCGTCGGTGCAGTCGAGCCGGCCGGTCGGCCGCAGGTGGACCACCTCGCCGTCCACCGAGAAGGCCCAGCCGCGGGTCTGGCTCGCGTCGCTGGACAGCGTGAGGCACTCGTGCCGCGCAAGCTCGCTCGGATGGCGCGGCGTGCCGGCGCGCTTCAGGTACGCCGGGGTTGCGACGCACAGCCGGCGGTTGTCGGCCAGGCGCACGCTGACCAGGCTGCTGTCGGGCAGGTCGCCGACGCGCACCGCGCAGTCGAAGCCCTCGTTGACGATGTCGACGACCCGGTCCGACAGGTTCAGCGAGATGCTGACCTCCGGGTGCAGCGCGAGGAACCGCGGCACCAGCGGCGCGACGTGGCGGCGCCCGAAGCCGGCCGGCGAGGTGATCCGCAGGTGCCCGCTGGCCTTCACGCCGCCGGCGCTGACGCTGGCTTCGGCCGCGGCCCAGTCGGTCAGCAGGCGTTGGCAATCTTCGAGGAATGCGCTGCCTTCGTGGGTCAGCGTGATGCGCCGGGTCGTGCGCACCATCAGTTTGACGCCCAGCCGCGCCTCCAGCGCATCGATGCGCCGCCCGATCACCGCCGGCGCGACGCCCTCGGCACTCGCCGCCGCAGTCAGGCTGCCCTTGCCGGCGACCGCGGCGAACGATTCGATCTGCTTGAGTTTGTCCACGGCGATTAGTTGCCGAATAGTCATGAATCAAAGACTTGGATCGTACTTAGTCTCGTCGGCCCTATCGAATAAATTTCTTCCCAATGAGCAAGTCGCCCGAGATCGCACGCCCCCGCGCCGTGCTGTTCGATGCCTACGGCACGCTGTTCGACGTCTACAGCGTCGCGCTGCTGGCCGAGCAGCTGTTTCCCGGGTACGGCGAGCGACTGAGCGTGCTGTGGCGCGACAAGCAGATCGAATACACCCGGCTGGTGTCGATGAGCAGCCCGAACGGCGAGCACTACCGGCCGTTCTGGGACCTGACCCGCGCCGGGCTGCGTTATGCGGCGCAGCGCCTGGGTCTTGCGCTGGACGCGACCGCCGAGGACCGGCTGATGAACCAGTACCGGCACCTGTCGAGCTTCCCCGAGAACCGGGAGGTGCTGCAGGCGCTGAAGGAGCGCGGCGTGCCGTGCGGGATCCTCTCGAACGGCGACCCGGACATGCTGGGTGTCGCGGTCAAGAGTGCCGGCTTCTCCGGATTGCTCGCGCACGTGATCAGCGTGCATCCGGTGCGCCGCTACAAGACCGATCCGGCGGCCTATGCGCTGGGCCCTCAGGCACTGAACTTGCCGGCACGCGACATCCTGTTCGTCTCGAGCAACTGCTGGGACGCGATCGGCGCCACCTGGTTCGGCTACACGACGCTGTGGGTCAACCGCCTCGGCCTTCCGCTCGAACAACTGGCCACCGAGCCTTCCCGCATCGGCACCAGCCTGCGCGATGTCTTGACTTTCTTCGACACTGGAGCAACTCCATCATGAGCATTCCGCTGCCCCAAGGCGTGCAGATCAACGCGCCCATCCTGCCCGGCTTCGAGACCATCCTGACGGTGCCCGCGCTGGAGCTCGTCGCGAAGCTGCACCGCACGTTCGAGCCGCGCCGCCAGGCGCTGCTCGCGGCCCGTGTCGAACGCGCGAAGAAGCTGGATGCCGGCGAGCGCCCCGACTTCCTGGCCGAGACGAAACACATCCGCGACGGCGACTGGAAGATCGCCCCCATCCCGAAGGCGCTGGAATGCCGGCGCGTCGAGATCACCGGCCCAGTCGACGCGAAGATGGTCATCAACGCGTTCAATTCGGGCGCCGATTCGTACATGACCGACTTCGAGGATGCGAACTCGCCGTCGTGGACGAACCAGATCCAGGGCCAGATCAACCTCGTGAAGGCGATCCGCCGCGAGCTGACGCTGGAGCAGAAGGGCAAGCTCTACAAGCTCAACGACCGAATCGCCTGCCTGCAGGTGCGCCCGCGCGGCTGGCACCTCGACGAGAAGCACGTGCTGATCGACGGCAAGCGTGTCTCCGGCGGCATCTTCGACTTCGCCCTCTTCATGTTCCACAACGCGAAGGAACAGCTCGCGCGCGGCGCTGGCCCGTACTTCTATCTGCCCAAGGTCGAGAGCCACCTCGAGGCGCGGCTGTGGAACGACATCTTCGTCGCGACGCAGAACGAGCTCGGCCTGGCGCAGGGCACGATCAAGGCGACGGTGCTGATCGAGACCATCCTCGCCGCGTTCGAGATGGACGAGATCCTGTACGAGCTGCGCGAGCACAGCGCCGGGCTGAACGCCGGCCGCTGGGACTACATCTTCTCGTGCATCAAGAAGTTCAAGCTCGACCGCGACTTCTGTCTGGCCGATCGGCCCAAGGTCACGATGACTGCGCCGTTCATGCGTGCCTATGCGCTGCTGCTGCTGAAGATCTGCCACCACCGCGGCGCACCGGCGATCGGCGGGATGAGCGCGCTAATCCCGATCAAGAACGACCCGGAGAAGAACGCCGTCGCGATGGCCGGCATCATCGCCGACAAGAAGCGCGACGCGACCGACGGCTACGACGGCGGCTGGGTCGCGCACCCGGGGCTGGTCGAAGCGTCGATGAAAGAGTTTGTCGACGTGCTGGGCGACAAGCCCAACCAGTTCGAAAAGCAGCGCCCCGATGTCAACGTCAGCGCGGCGCAGCTGCTGGACTTCAAGCCCGAGACGCCGATCACCGAAGCCGGCCTGCGGATGAACATCAACGTCGGCATCCACTATCTCGGCGCCTGGCTCGCCGGCAACGGCTGCGTGCCCATCCACAACCTGATGGAAGACGCGGCCACCGCCGAGATCAGCCGTTCGCAGGTCTGGCAGTGGATACGCTCGCCCAAAGGTGTGCTCGAGTATGGTCGCAAGGTCACCGCCGAGCTGGTCAAGGCCCTGGTGCCGGAAGAGCTCGCGAAGATCAAGGCCGGCGGCTTCGAAGGCAAGTTCGACCGCGCTGCCGAGATCTTCACGCAGATGAGCACGCAGGAAGCCTTCGCCGAGTTCCTGACGCTGCCGCTGTACGAGGAGATCTGACGACGGCGCGCGGCGACCGCGGCTAGACCCCGCGAAATCGCCGCTCGTCGCATCCCTGATCGGAGCAGCCGCGGCGCTCGTTAAAGTCGCGGCTTGTGCCCACCGGCACGCATCCAGGCCATGGCCTACCCGGCCCGATCAGGGAGATTCTCGTGACCCGAATTCGAACCGCCGCCGCACTCGCGGCGTTCGCCGTCGCCTTCGCGACGGCCGCCTACGCACAAACCGCAGCGCAGCGCACGACCGCTGCGGCCAGGACCGGCATCGATCGCAGCGCGATGGACACGTCGGTGCGCCCGCAGGACAACCTCTGGCTGCACGCCAACGGCCGCTGGCTCGCCAACACGCCGTTCCCGCCCGACAAGGCGTACATCGGCGCCGGCCAGGAGCTTGCCGACCGCACCCGCGAGCAGCTGCGCGCGCTGGTCGAGGCGGCGCAGCGCA
>DATEFR010000107.1:0-2259 GCA_035280545.1 Burkholderiaceae bacterium
CGACGGCGCCTTCGTGCTGACCGCGCCGTTCGACGTGACCGACGCTGGCGCCGTGACCGAAGCGGTCGCGCGCGTCGAGGCCGAGTGCGGGCCGATCGACATCCTCGTCAACAACGCCGGCATGCAGCGCCGCGCGCCGCTCGAGCAGTTCGAGCAGGCGGCCTGGAACGAGCTGATGAAGACCAACGTCGACAGCGTGTTCCTGGTCGGCCAGGCGGTCGCGCGCCACATGATCGACCGGCGGCGCGGCAAGATCATCAACATCTGCTCGGTGCAGAGCGAGCTCGGCCGCCCGAACATCGCGCCGTACGCCGCGAGCAAGGGCGCGGTGAAGATGCTGACCAAGGGCATGGCGATCGACTGGGGCCCGCACGGCATCCAGGTCAACGGCCTCGGGCCCGGCTACTTCAAGACCGAGCTGACCCAGGCCCTGGTCGACAACGCCGAGTTCAGCCAGTGGCTGATCAACCGCACGCCGTCGCGCCGCTGGGGCGACGTGCAGGACCTGGTCGGCGCCGCCGTGTTCCTCGCGAGCGACGCATCGAACTTCGTCAACGGGCACATCCTGTACGTGGACGGCGGCGTGACGGCGACGCTTTAGGATTCGGGGCTTTCCCCCAAACGCTCTCGGAGTTCGAACGATGGACGCTCTCGTCATCCACGCCGCCGGCGACCTGCGGGTCGAAGACGTGCCCACGCCGCAGGTGCTCGCGAACCAGCTGCGCGTGCGCGTGCGCTTCGGCGGCATTTGCGGGTCCGACCTGCACTACTACCAGCACGGCGGCTTCGGCACCGTGCGCGTGAAGGAGCCGATGGTGCTCGGGCACGAGGTGGCCGGCGTGGTCGAGGAGATCGGGCCGGACACGCGCGGGTTCGCGCTCGGCGACCGCATCGCGATCAGCCCGAGCCGGCCCTGCGGCGCGTGCCGCTTCTGCCAGATGGGCCTGCAGAACCATTGCCTGGACATGCGCTACTACGGCAGTGCGATGCGCACGCCGCACGTGCAGGGCGCGTTCCGCCGCGAGATCGTCGTCGACACCCACCAGGCCCACCGGCTCGCCGACACGCTGAGCGACCGCGAAGGCGCGATGGCCGAGCCCTTGTCGGTGGCGCTGCATGCGGTGCAGCGCGCCGGCCCGCTGCTCGGCAAGAAGGTGCTCGTCACCGGCTGCGGGCCGATCGGTGCGCTGCTCGTCGTCGCGGCGCGGCGCGCCGGCGCGGGCCACATCGTCGTCACCGACATCGGCGCGTTCCCGCTGCGCAGCGCGCTGAAGGTCGGAGCCGACCAGGCGATCAACATCGCCGAGCAGCCGGAGGCGCTCGCGGCCTTCGCGGCCGACAAGGGCCAGTTCGACGTGCTGTTCGAGGCGAGCGGCAACGAGCGTGCGCTGCGCGGCGCGTTCGACGTGCTGCGCCCGCGCGGCGTGATCGTGCAGGTGGGCCTGGGCGGCGAGATGACGCTGCCGATCAACGCCATCGTCGCGAAGGAGTTCGACCTGCGCGGCGCGTTCCGCTTCCACGAGGAGTTCGCCGTCGCGGTCGAGCTGCTCAACAAGGGCCTCGTCGACGTGAAGCCGCTGATCTCGGCGACCGTTCCGTACCGCGATGCGGGCCGCGCGTTCGCGCTCGCGGCCGATCGTTCGCAGGCGATGAAGGTGCTGCTCGATTTCGAGTGAGCCACCGCCGGTTTTGGCGGCGGTCGGCGAGTTTGTTTCCTTGCGCTTCGGTGGCCTTCCCGGCAACGGTCACAGCGTCTAAATTAGACAATCCTCGAGAGACCGGAGACCACCATGGCGCAATCCATCTCGGCACGGCAGGCGGCGAATGCCGCTGCCGGCGACACTTTCCTGGGATGGCCGACCTCGGTGCTGACCGAGTTCGCGGTCGGCTTGCCGCAAGCCTACGTCAGCGGGCTGGCCGGCTGGATGGCGCTGCAGAACAAGTTGTGGTCGTACGGCAGCGCGGTTCAGGCCGAGTGGACGAAAACAGTCGCCCAGCAGGCGGCCGATCTGCCGATGCTGTTGCCGCCGTGGATGGTCTGGCACAACGGCACCGAGCAGCTGGCCTGACGCGGCGCGTGCCGGTCATGCGGCCGCGCGCAGCTGCCGCGCGGCGTCCACCATGTTGCGCAGCGCCGCTTCGGTCTCGGGCCAGCCGCGGGTCTTCAGCCCGCAGTCGGGGTTGACCCAGAGGTTGCGCGCCGGGATCACGGCCGCGGCCTTGGTCATCAGCCGCACCATCTCGTCGCGCGACGGAATG
>DATEFR010000108.1:0-4961 GCA_035280545.1 Burkholderiaceae bacterium
CGGCGGGCGCGCCCGCCCCAGCGGGCCGGGCGCGTCCCGCGGGCCTGGCAGGGCGCTCCCCCGAGCCCCCTCCGAGAGGGGGCTCCAGCATGAGTGACAAACCGGTCCTCGTCCTGCCGGCGCTATCGGGGCAGGAACAACAACCAGAAGACCAGCAGTGCGTTGAGCAGCAGCGACAGCAGGAAGCCGAGCTTCCACAGCGCGGCCGGGTCGCGCTGGATCAGCGGCGTGGCCGCGGGCGCGCCGACCGGTCGCGATGCACCACGCTCGAGCGCGAGCAGCAGCTCCTCGGCGGTCTCGAATCGCGTGCGCGGATCGCGCGCGATCGCCTTGCGCACCAGATGGTCCAGCCAGATCGGCACGTCGGCGCGGATGCGCGACAGCGCGGCCGGGTCCTGGCGGTAGCGCGCGGTCTGGTAGGGCTCGATCTCGCCGTACGGCAGGCGGCCGGCGAGCCAGCGGTACAGCGTGATACCCAGTGCGAACAGATCGCTGCCGGCATCGGCGGTGGCGCCGTTCCACTGCTCGGGGTTGATGTAGCTGGGCGTGCCGGCATGCAGCTCGCGCTGCGCCGCACTCTCGCGGCCCGAGAGCGCGACCCCGAAATCCAGCACGCGCCAGCAGCCGTCGTCGCCGAGGTGCAGGTTCGCGGGCTTGATGTCGCGGTGCACGACACCGTGGCGGTGCAGTCGGCCCAGCGCGCGCGACACGTCGACCGCCGCCTGCACCACTTGTTGCACCGTGGGCCGCACACCGGCCTCCAGCATCTGCTCGAGCGTGCGGCCGCCGTGCCAGTCGAACACGACGTAGAACGCGCTGGCAGCGCCGGCTCGCTCGTGAACCCGCACGAAGCCGGGCTCGCCGCGCGCGCCGACGCGCAACCCGAGCCACGCCTCGTGCGCCAGCATCGCGCGCTCCTCGGGATCGTTCGCACGCGACGGGTGCAGCGTCTTCAGCGCGACCAGCGCGCGGCTCGCGTTGTCGCGGGCCTGGTAGAGCAGGTGCACGCCGTTGCCGGCGATGCGCGCGGTCACGGTGTAGCCGTCGATCACATCGCCGACTTTCAATGCCGGCGGCACGGGCAGGCGGTTCGCGTCGCCGAGCTCGTCGTGCAGGCCGCGGGCGTCCAGCCCTTTGACGCGGATCACCAGCGCGGTCGCGTTGTCGTGCGCGCCGCTCTGCAGCGCCGCGTCGACCAGCGCCGCGCTGGCCTGTTGCGCGTCGCCCGACAGCGCCAGCGCGGCGATGCGTTGCGCCTTCAGCGCGCCGTGCACGCCGTCGGTCGTCAGCACGAAGCAGTCGCCGATGCGCACCTCGCCCTGCTGGTAGTCGACGCGCACCTGGTCCTCGAGGCCGATCGCGCGGGTCAGCCGGCTGCGCAGGTCGGGTTGCTCGAACGCATGGTCGGCGGTGAGCGGGCCGAACGACGGGTCGGTCTGCGCGCCCTCGCGCACATGCCAGGCGCGCGTGTCGCCGACATGCGCCAGCGTGTAGCTCTGGCCATGCAGCGCAAGCGCGGTCAGCGTCGTCAACGCGCTGGCGCGCTGGCGGCGCCGGTTGTGGTCGGCGAGCCAGCCGTTCTGCGCGGCGATCAGGCGGTCCAGCGCGGCGGTCGGCTCCCAGGTGTCGGGCGTCGCGAAGTAGTCGGCGAGCAGGCCCATCACGGTCACCTGCGCCGCCTCGACGCCCTCGCCGCCGGAGGACACGCCGTCGGCGATCGCCGCGATCAGCCCGCGCGACTCCTCGCCGCGCGGCGCGTGCACGGCGCCGGCGAAGTCCTCGTTGCGCTCGCGCGGCCCGCGCACGCTGCTCCAGCCGATCTCCACTTCGAAGCTCATGGCGCGCGATTGTCAACGACGCGCCGGCATGCGGCTCACGAAGCGGATGCGGCGGCATCCAGATTGAAGTTTTGAAAGGGGTCCTCCGATGAAGAAGATGAAGCTCGTGATGATCGGCAACGGCATGGCCGGCGTGCGCACGATCGAGGAACTGCTGAAGATCGAGCCGGACCTCTACGACATCACGGTGTTCGGCGCCGAGCCGCACCCGAACTACAACCGCATCCTGCTGTCGCCGGTGCTCGCCGGCGAACAGACGGTCGACGAGATCATCCTGAACAGCTGGGAGTGGTACGCCGAGAACAAGATCACCTTGCACGCCGGCAAGAAGGTGGTCGAGATCGACCGCATCAAGCGCATCGTGCGCGCCGAGGACGGCACGACTGCCGAGTACGACCGGCTGCTGCTGTGCACCGGCTCGAACCCGTTCATGCTGCCGGTGCCCGGCAAGGACCTGAAGGGCGTGATCGCGTACCGCGACATCGCCGACACCGACTACATGATCGAAGCCGCCCGCGTGCACAAGAACGCGGTCGTGATCGGCGGCGGGCTGCTGGGCCTGGAGGCGGCGAACGGGCTGATGCTGCGCGGCATGGACGTCACGGTCGTGCACGTGATGCCGTGGCTGATGGAGCGCCAGCTCGACGACGTGGCCGGGCAGCTGCTGCAGAAGTCGCTCGAGGACCGCGGCCTGAAGTTCCGCATCGGCGCCCACACGCAGGAGCTGGCCGGCGGCGCAGACGGCCGCGTCACCGCGATCCGCTTCAAGGACGGCACCGAAGTCGCCGCCGATCTGGTCGTGATGGCGGTGGGCATCCGCCCGAACACCGAGCTGGCCGAGAAGGCACGCCTGCACTGCAACCGCGGCATCGTCGTCAACGACACGATGCAGACCGTGACCGACCCGCGCATCTACTCGGTCGGCGAATGCGCAGCGCACCGCGGCATCGCGTACGGTCTGGTCGCGCCGTTGTTCGAGCAGGCCAAGGTCGCGGCGAACCACCTGGCGCAGTTCGGCATCGGCCGCTACATGGGTTCGATGACCTCGACCAAGCTCAAGGTCACCGGCATCGACCTGTTCTCGGCCGGCAACTTCATGGGCGCACGCTCGGGCAACCCGGAGGACGCGGGCTGCGAAGAAATCGTGATGAGCGATCCGTACGGCGGCGTCTACAAGAAGCTCGTGATCAAGGACGACAAGCTGGTCGGCGCCTGCATGTATGGCGACACGGTCGACGGCAGCTGGTACTTCAAGCTGCTGCGCGAGGGCCGCAAGATCAGCGACATCCGCGACAAGCTGATGTTCGGCGAATCCAACATCGGCGACACCGGCCACGAGGGCCACAACAAGGCCGCGGCGATGCCCGACGACGCCGAGGTCTGCGGCTGCAACGGCGTGACCAAGGGCACGATCTGCAAGGCCATCAAGGACAAGGGCCTGTTCACGCTCGAGGAGGTGCGCAAGCACACCAAGGCGAGCGCCTCGTGCGGCTCGTGCACCGGGCTGGTCGAGCAGTTGCTGATGTTCACGGCCGGCGGCGACTACTCGAAGGCGCCGACCAAGAAGGCGATGTGCGGCTGCACCGACGCGAGCCACGACGAGGTGCGCCGTGCGATCCGCGACGAGCACCTGCTGACGATCGCCGACGTGCAGAAGACGATGGGCTGGCGCACGCCCAACGGCTGCTCGAGCTGCCGCCCGGCGCTGAACTACTACCTGATCAGCAGCTGGCCCAAGGAAGCAGTCGACGATCCGCAGA
This sequence comes from Burkholderiaceae bacterium, assembly GCA_035280545.1. Taxonomy (GTDB): domain Bacteria; phylum Pseudomonadota; class Gammaproteobacteria; order Burkholderiales; family Burkholderiaceae_C; genus DATCSE01. Next base: position 3,599 of record DATEFR010000108.1, read on the forward strand.
GCCGCTTCATCAACGAGCGCAGCCACGCGAACATCCAGAAGGACGGCACCTACTCGGTCGTGCCGCGCATGTGGGGCGGCGTGACGACGGCCGACGAGCTGCGCCGCATCGCCGATGCGGTCGACAAGTACAAGATCCCGACGGTCAAGGTCACCGGCGGGCAGCGCATCGACCTGCTGGGCGTGAAGAAGGAAGACCTGGTCGACGTCTGGCGCGACATCGGCATGCCCTCGGGCCACGCCTACGGCAAGACCTTGCGCACCGTGAAGACCTGCGTCGGCAGCGAATGGTGCCGCTTCGGCACGCAGGACAGCACGAAGATGGGGCAGGACCTGGAGCGCGCGCTGTGGCGCATGTACGCGCCGCACAAGGTCAAGCTCGCGGTCAGCGGCTGCCCGCGCAACTGTGCCGAATCGGGCATCAAGGACGTCGGCGTGATCGGCGTCGATTCGGGCTGGGAAATCTACGTCGGCGGCAACGGCGGCATCAAGACCGAGGTGGCGCACTTCTTCTGCAAGCTGAAGACGGCCGAGGAGGTGCTCGAGTACAGCGGCGCGTTCCTGCAGCTGTACCGCGAGGAAGGCTGGTACCTCGAGCGCACGGTGCACTACATCTCGCGGGTGGGGCTCGACTACGTGAAGAAGAAGATCCTGGACGACGCCGAGGGCCGGCGCGCGCTGTGGGAGCGGCTGCAGTTCTCGCTCGCCGACGAACCCGATCCGTGGTTCGAGATGAGCAAGGCGCACGTGGACGAGCGGCAATTCATTCCGATCGCGGTCGCGTCGGATTCGGCCGAAAAGGTGGGCGCATGAATCAGGCACGAAGCTGGCAGCGCATCTGCCTTGTGGACGACATTCCGGTACTCGGCGCGCGGCGGGTCACGCGATCCACCGGGCTCGAGGTCGCGGTGTTCCGCAATGCCGAGGGCGGGGTCTTCGCCCTGCTCGACCGCTGCCCGCACAAGGGCGGGCCGCTCTCGCAAGGCATCGTGTTCGGCAACAGCGTGGCCTGCCCGCTGCACAACTGGGCGATCGGGCTGGACGACGGCTGCGCGAAGGCGCCCGACGAGGGCTGCACGCCGCGCTTCGCGGTGAAGGTCGAGGGCGGCGAGGTCTACCTCGACGCGGTCGAGCTCGCCGGGCATGCGACCGACCAGACACGCCCCATCGCCGGGCCCGTCAGCACGAAATCCCCTCTCCCCCTGGGAGAGGGCTAGGGTGAGGGCCCGAGCGTGCTCAGTGCGCCGATCACCGCGGCTGGCCCCTCACCCCAACCCTCTCCCCAGAGGGGAGAGGGAGTGAGAGTGAGTGAGACGCGTAGCACCTGCCCGTACTGCGGCGTCGGTTGCGGCGTGATCATCGAG
>DATEFR010000109.1:0-2123 GCA_035280545.1 Burkholderiaceae bacterium
GAGCCGCGAGCGGCAGCTGCTCGCCCTGGCCATCATCACCGCCGCGGCCCTGCTCGGCGTGGTGTTCGCGACCGGCATCCTGCGGCCGGTTCGCGCACTCGGCCGCGCCGCTGCCTCGATCGCGGGCGGCGACCTCGCGGCGCGCGTGCGCGATTCGCGCGGCGACGAGCTGGGGGAGCTCGGGCGCAGCTTCAACGCGATGGCCGAACAGATCCAGGTCTCGCGCGACGAACTCGAGCAGCGGGTGCGCGAGCGCACCGCCGAACTGCTGCAGACCACGCGCAATCTCGAGTCCGAGATCGCCGAACGCGCGCGCATCGAAGGCGCGCTGCGCGAGCGCGACGCCGCGCTGCATCGCGCCCACGTGATGACCAAGCTCGGGCATGTGATCACGCGGCCCGACGGGTCGTTCGAGACCTGGTCCGACACCTTGCCGCCGATGGTCGGCCTCGCGCCGGCCGAGATGCCGCCGAGCACGCGCGCGTGGATGAGCTTGCTGCACCCCGAGGATCGCGAGATCTTCCGGGGCACGAGCATCGCGGCCGGCGTGAGCGGCACCAGCAAGGAGGTCGAGTACCGGCTGCGGCGTGCCGACGGCGCCTGGATCCACATTCGCCAGGTGATCGAGCCGATCCCGGGCTACGCGGATGCTGCCGGCAAGATGCGCTGGTTCAGCACGCTGCAGGACGTGACGCAGCAGAAGCAGGCGGCCGAAGACCTGCGCGAAAGCGAACAGCTGCTGCAGGCGATCGTCGACAACTCGGCCGCCGTCATCTACGTCAAGGACCTGGCCGGCCGCTACGTGCTGGTCAATCGGCGCTACCTGGACGTCTTTCGCACGCACCCGGACGCCGTCATCGGCAAGTCCGACCACGAACTGTTCTCGAAGGAGGCCGCCGATGCCTTCCGCGACATGGACCAGCGCGTGGCCGCCTCCGATGCGGCGCTGATCGAAGAGGAAGTGGTGCCGCACGGCGACCGGCTGCACACCTATGTGTCGGTGAAGTGCCCGCTGCGCGACGCCGCCGGCCGCGTGCATGGCGTGTTCGGGATCTCCACCGACATCACCGACCGCAAGCGTGCCGAAGATGCGCTGCGCGCGAGCGAGGAGCGCACCCGCCTGATCGTCGACACCGCGCTGGACGCCGTGGTCACGATGGACAGCGAAGGCATCATCACCGGCTGGAGCCCGCAGGCCGAGACCACCTTCGGCTGGAGCAGCAGCGAGGCGCTGGGCCGCGTGCTGGCGGAGACGATCATCCCGCCGCGCCATCGCGAGAACCACCGGCGCGGCCTCGCTCGCTACCTTGCGACCGGCGAGGGCAAGGTGCTGAACAGGCGCATCGAACTCACCGCGCTGCATCGCGACGGCCGGGAGTTTGCTATCGATCTGTCGATCACGCCGATCCGGACCGATGCCGCGCTCAGCTTCAGCGCGTTCGTGCGCGACATCACTGACCGCAAGCTCGCCCAGGAGCGGCTGCAGGCGCAGCTGGAACGCCTGACCCTGCTCGACCAGATCACCCGCGCGATCGGCGAGCGGCAGGACCTGCAAAGCATCTACCAGGTCGCGGTCCGCAGCCTCGAGGAGCGGCTGCCGGTGGACTTCGCCTGCGTCTGCCGCTACGACCCGGTGGCCAACGCGCTGACGGTGATCCGGGTGGGCGCGCACAGCCTGCCGCTGGCCACGAACCTCGCGATGGAGGTGCAGGCGAGCATCGCGATCGACCAGAACGGCCTGTCGCGCTGCGTGCGCGGCGAGCTGGTCCACGAGCCGGACATCGCCGAGGTGCCGTTCGCGTTCGCGCAGCGCCTCGCGCGCGGCGGCCTGCGCTCGCTGGTGCTGGCGCCGCTGCAGTCGGAGAGCCGCGTGTTCGGCATCCTGGTGGTCGCCCGCGCGCAGCCGGACAGCTTCAGCAGCAGCGACTGCGAGTTCCTGCGCCAGCTCAGCGCGCACGTCGCGCTGGCAGCCCAGCAGGCCGAGCTGCACGGCGCGCTGCAGCAGGCCTACGACGATCTGCGCCAATCGCAGCAGACCGTGATGCAGCAGGAGCGCCTGCGTGCGCTCGGCCAGATGGCCAGCGGCATCGCCCACGACATCAACAACGCGATCTCGCCGGTCG
>DATEFR010000110.1:0-22302 GCA_035280545.1 Burkholderiaceae bacterium
CGCGCAGCAGATGGAGAGCGCGATCGTCTTCGGGCTCAGCGCGGCGCTGTACGGCCGCATCGACATCGTCGGCAGCGCCGTCCGGCAGCACAACTTCCCCGACTACCCGATGCTGCGCCTGGCCGACACGCCGCGCATCGAGACCCACCTGATTCCCAGCACGCGCGCGCCCGGCGGCGTCGGCGAGCCCGGCACGCCGCCGATTGCGCCGGCGGTCGCGAACGCGATGTTCGTGTTGACGGGCAAGCGGCTGCGCAGCTTGCCGCTGGTGGGGTGAGGTCCGCCGCGAGGGCTACGCGCTATTTCCGCGCTGCGTTGAGCTGGTCGCGCGCCGCGATGGCCGCCGCTCGCGCGGCCGCTGTGAAATCCTCGCCCGCGCTTGCATAAAGCACCGCACGCGACGAGCTGACGATGATGGGCGCCGTGGTCCGCGTGCCGTCGTGGCGCCAACCGGCGCGCACCGTCGCGGCGGCGTCGCCGCCCTGCGCGCCGATGCCCGGAATCAGCAGCGGCAGCGTCGGTGCGAGCTCGCGCACCCGTTCGATCTCGGCCGGGTAGGTCGCGCCGACCACCAGCCCGAGCTGCCCGCCGCGGTTCCATGCGGCGCTCGCGAGCCGCGCGATGCGCTCGTACAGCAGCTCGCCGCCCTCCAGCCGCTGCCCTTGCAGGTCGGCGCCGCCTTCGTTCGAGGTGCGGCACAGCAGGATCGCGCCCTTGCCCTCGTACGCGAGATACGGCGCGATCGAATCGAAGCCCATGAACGGCGACAGCGTCACCGCATCGGCGCGATAGCGCTCGAACACCTCGCGTGCGTACTGCTCGGCGGTGCTGCCGATGTCGCCGCGCTTCGCGTCGAGGATCACCGGCACATTGGGCGCATGGTCGTGGATGTAGACGATCAGCTGCTCGAGCTGCGCCTCGGCGCGGTGCGCGGCGAAGTACGCCATCTGCGGCTTGAACGCGATCACCAGGTCCTTCGTCGCGTCGACGATCGCGCGGCAGAAGTCGAAGATGCGCGCGGGGTCGCCGCGCCACGGCGCCGGGAAGCGCGCCGGATCGGGGTCCAGCCCGACGCACAGCATCGAGTCATGGTCGCGCTCGGCGCGTGCGAGCTGGTCGATGAAGGTCGTGGTCGTCATCGCTTGGCCATCCGGCGGGCGAGCGGCGCGGCCAGGCCGGTGTAGCGCTCGGGCGTCAGCGCGAGCAGCCGTTCGCGCTCGGCGGCCGGGATCTCGAGCGACTCGATGAAATCGCGGATCGCCTCGCGCGTGATGGTCTTGCCGCGCGTCAGCTCCTTCAGCCGCTCGTACGGGTTGGGCAGCGCGTAACGCCGCATCACGGTCTGGATCGGCTCGGCCAGCACTTCCCAGGCGTCGTCCAGGTCGGCGGCGAGCGCCTCGCGGTTCACGTCGAGCTTGGACAGGCCGCGCAGCAGCGAGTCGTGGCCCAGCACCGCATAACCGAGTGCGACACCCATGTTGCGCAGCACCGTGCTGTCGGTCAGGTCGCGCTGCCAGCGCGAGATCGGCAGCTTCTGCGCGAGGTGCGTCAGCAGCGCGTTGGCCAGGCCGTAGTTGCCCTCGGCGTTCTCGAAGTCGATCGGGTTGACCTTGTGCGGCATCGTCGACGAGCCGATCTCGCCTTCCTTGGTGCGTTGCTTGAAATAGCCGAGGCTGACATACCCCCAGACGTCGCGCGCCCAGTCGAGCAGGATCGTGTTGCAGCGCGTGACCGCGTCGAACAGCTCGGCCATCGCGTCGTGCGGCTCGATCTGGATCGTGTACGGGTTGAACGCGAGGCCGAGATGGTTCTCGACGACGCCGCGCGCGAACGCCTCCCAGTCGAACTCCGGATACGCCGCGAGGTGCGCGTTGTAGTTGCCGACCGCGCCGTTCATCTTCGCGAGCAGCTTCACGTCGGCGATCGCCTCGCGTGCGCGCGCGAGCCGCGCGACGACGTTCGCGATCTCCTTGCCGACCGTCGTCGGGCTTGCGGTCTGGCCGTGCGTGCGGCTGAGCATCGCGACCTCGGCCAGCTGGCCGGCCATGACGCGCAGCGTCTCGACGATGCGGTCGATCGCCGGCAGCAGCACCTCGTCGCGCGCCGCGCGCAGCATCAGCGCGTGGCTGGTGTTGTTGATGTCTTCGCTGGTGCAGGCGAAGTGCACGAACTCGCCGGCGGCCTTCAACTCGGCGTTCGAATCGAAGCGGCTCTTCAGCCAGTACTCGACCGCCTTGACGTCGTGGTTGGTGGTGCGCTCGATGTCCTTGATCGCCTGCGCGTCGGCCTCCGAGAACCGCGCCACCAGCCCGCGCAGCAGCCCGCGCGCGGCTTCCGACAGCGGCTTGAATTCGGCGAAGCCGGAATCCGACAGTGCGATGAACCACTCGATCTCGACCTGCACGCGGCGGTGCATCAGCCCGAATTCGGAGAGCAGCGGGCGCAGGCCCGCGACTTTGGCAGCGTAACGGCCGTCGAGCGGCGAGAGGGCGGAGAGGGTCGAGAACGGCATGTCCGAATTGTAGAAGCCGCCGCCGCGGCTCCGAGGATCAACCCTTGAAGGGGTTGGCGGTGGCGAACCACAGGCCGATGCCGGTCGCGATGATGAACGCGCCGTCGAGCACGCCGACCAGCAGGAACACCTTGGTCTGCAGCGACTCCATCAGCTCGGGCTGGCGCGCCGCCGACTCGAGGTACTTCGAGCCGAGCACGCCGATGCCCAGGCACGAGCCGATCGCGCCGAAGCCGATCATGTGGCCTACCGCGAGGGGGAGGAGGTCGATGCCATTCATCGTCGGGTCCTTTCGGGGGAGTGGGGATTCGTGTCGCGTTCGTGCCATCGTGCGCCGGGCGCTGCAGTGCGTCGATGACCTCGGAGGTCATGTCCCGAGGTAACACAATCCCCAACAGCCCGGGCGTGTGGACGGCGCGCGACGCCGCTCGGTCGGCCGCATCGGGGCGGCCCGCTAAAATCGCCGCGGACAGGGAACACCATCTCACAGATGAAACTGATCGGCTCGTTGAGCAGCCCCTACGTGCGCAAGGTGCGCGTCGTGATGGCCGAGAAGAAGCTCGATTACCAGTTCGAGCTCGAAGACGTCTGGGCGCGCGACGACATCCTCGCGACCAACCCGCTCGGCAAGGTGCCGGTGCTGGTGCTCGAAGGCGGCGAGGCGGTGTTCGATTCGCGCGTGATCGTCGACTACCTGGACACGCGCTCGCCGGTCAGCCGGCTGATCCCCGAGAGCAGCCGCGAACGCACCGAGGTGCGCACCTGGGAGGCGCTGGCCGACGGCATGACCGACGCGGCGATCCTCGCCCGGCTCGAGAACACCTGGGCCGGCCGCAGCGCCGAGCAGCGCAGCACCGCATGGGTCGAGCGCCAGATGCGCAAGATCGACGCGTCGCTCGCCGCGATGAGCAAGGGCCTGGGCGACAAGCCCTGGTGCGCGGGCATCCACATCTCGCTGGCCGACATCGCGACCGGCTGCGCGCTCGGCTACCTGGACTTCCGCTTCCCGCAGATCGCCTGGCGCAGCCAGCACCTGAACCTCGCGAAGCTGACCGACAAGCTGTTCGCGCGCCAGAGCTTCCTCGACACCAAGCCGCCGCAGGGCTGACGCAGCTCAGGGCTCGGGCGGTGGTTTCGGCTCGTCCCCCGGGCCGCCGTCTAGCTCGAGCTTGCTGTACAGGCCGCGCACCTGCACGCCGAGCCGCCCGGGCGTCGTGTGCAGGCCTTGCGCGATGTCGTCGAGCCCGTAGCCGGTGCTGACCCACTGCAGCAGCCGGCGGTCCTCGTCGGTGATCGGTGCGTGGCCTGCTGCCTCCTGGCGCGCGAAATGCATTTGCAGGCGACGCGCGATCTCCGGCGCCATCGTCGAGCGGCCGCTCAACACTTGCTCGAGCACGCCGACCAGCGGCAGCGGCCCGTGGGTTGCGACCGAGTAGCCGTCGGCGCCGCGCCGCAGTGCGTCCAGCAGCTCGGGGTCGTGCAGCGAGCGTGCGATCACCACGATGCGCGGCCGTGGCCGGTGGCCGCGGAAATACTGAAACCACGGGGCGAACGGCCCGTCCGACACCCGCAGGTCGACGGCCACGAGGTCCGGCACGCGCTGGCGCATGAACCCGCGCCCTTCGGTCAGGGTGCGGACCGCGCCGGCCACCACGAGGCTGGTGTCGCTTTCGGTGGTGACGATGGCGCGGCAGATGGAATCGCTGACGATCGCGTCGGAGTGAATCAACAGGATGCTGGCCATCGGCCTGGGCTCATCGGCAATGAACGAGGCCGAATTCTTTTGGCCGCGATGCCGCGCCCGCATCCCCGCGAACCGGGTCGGCCTGTTGCCGACCGCGCGTGTCAGGCAAATCACGACAAGGCCGGCAAACCCTTGAACGACGCGGCTTGCGCGAGGGGCCAGTACGTGCGAAACACTTGTTGAGAAAGTTCGCCGCGCAGCAGTTCACCAGATTTAACAAACGGCAGCAGGCTGTCGAGCAGCTTCACGCTCTGTTCGGCGCTGCGCCGCACGATGTGCGCGGCGGTGATCTGGTCCGGGTGCGTGAGGCCGGCGGCTTGCACCAATTCCTTCAGCGCGATCAGCGTGCTCTGGTGGAAGTGGTAGACGCGCTCGGCCTTGGTCGGCACGACCAGCGCGCGGGCACGCTGCGGGTCCTGCGTGGTCACGCCGGTCGGGCATTTGCCGGTGTGGCAGCTCTGCGCCTGGATGCAGCCTAGCGCGAACATGAAGCCGCGCGCCGAGTTGCACCAGTCGGCTCCGAGCGCGAGCATGCGTGCGATGTCGAACGCGCTGATGACCTTGCCGGCGCAGCCTATCCTGACCTTGTCGCGCAGGTTCAGCCCGACCAGCGTGTTGTGCACGAGGAGCAGCCCTTCCTGCAGCGGTGCGCCGACGTGGTCGGTGAACTCCAGCGGCGCCGCGCCGGTGCCGCCCTCGGCGCCGTCGACGACGATGAAGTCCGGCGTGATCCCGGTCTCGAGCATCGCCTTCGCGATGCCGAACCACTCCCACGGGTGGCCGATGCACAGCTTGAAGCCGGTGGGCTTGCCGCCCGAGAGGTTCCGCAGCCGATCGATGAACTGCATCATCTCGATCGGCGTCGAGAACGCGCTGTGGCTCGCCGGCGAGATGCAGTCGACCCACGGCGGAACGCCGCGCGCTGCGGCGATCTCGGGCGTGACCTTGGGCCCGGGCAGCACGCCGCCGTGCCCCGGCTTGGCGCCCTGGCTCAGCTTGAGCTCGATCATCCTGACCTGCGGCTGCGTCGCGTTCGCGACGAAGCGCTCCTCGCTGAACGAGCCGTCGTCCTGGCGGCAGCCGAAGTAGCCCGAGCCGATCTCCCAGATCAGGTCGCCGCCGTGCTCGAGGTGGTAGCGGCTGATCGAACCCTCGCCGGTGTCGTGCGCGAAGTTGCCGCGCTTCGCGCCGCTGTTCAGCGCCATGATCGCGTTGGCCGACAGCGCGCCGAAGCTCATCGCCGAGATGTTGAAGATGCTCGCGTCGTACGGCTGCGCGCGGGTCTCGCCGATGCGCACGCGGAAGTCGTGGCCGGCAATCTCGGTCGGCTGCATCGAGTGGTTGATCCACTCGTAGCCGACCGCGCCCACGTCCATCTGCGTGCCGAAGGGGCGCTTGTCGGCATCGCCTTTCGCGCGCTGGTAGACCAGCGAGCGCTGCTGGCGCGAGAACGGCGCGGCCTCGTTGTCGCCCTCGATGAAGTACTGGCGCATCTCGGGCCGGATGAACTCGAGCAGGAAGCGCAGGTGCCCGATCACCGGGTAGTTGCGCAGCACCGAATGGCGCGCTTGCAGCGTGTCGCGAAAACCGAGTCCCACGAGGAACAGGAACATCAGCGCGAGCCAGCCGCCGCCGCCGAATCCGACCCAGACGAACAGGCTCAGCAGCAGCCCGATGCCGCACAGCAGCCAGAACGAATAGCGCACCGGAAAGTGCCGGTCCAGCTTCTTGAGCCAGTTGAACATGAGGATCCCTCCCTGCTGCGCCGCTCCACCGGGCGCACACGACGACGTTCCGGCGCGATGGTAGTGCGCGTTCGTGACGCCCGCTTCCGCGGGATTCCCGCATGGCGGGTTCGAGCATCACCCGCCGCCCGGCGGCGGGGTCGGGGTCGACGATGCCGGCACCGCGACCGCCGAGATCGGCGGCACGTTCGGCTCCGGCCGCAGCATCAGCATCGTCGGTGTCGCGCCGGGCGTGATGTTCGCCTCGCGCAGGCGCTTCAGCACATCGAACAGCAAGGTGCTGCGAATCCCCGCGACCGCGCGCGGCGAGGCGACGAAGCCGGTTGCATTGAAGATCAGGTTCGCGCCGTCGACCGCGTCGAGCAGCACGTTCGGCGCCGGCGTGTCCAGCACATCGCCGTGCGCCTGGTAGGCCTCGAGCATCAGCGTGCGCACCTGCTCGGCATCGCTGGCGATCGGCATCGGCAGCTTGATCTGCACCAGCCCCAGCGGTTCGGCCATCGTCACGTTGCGCACGACCTTCGTGATGAACTCCGAGTTCGGCACGATCACGGTCGAGCGGTCGCCCATCTGGATCTCGGTGGCGCGCACGTTGATGCGGCGGATGTCGCCCTCGACGCCGCCCAGCGACACCCAGTCGCCCACCTTGACCGGCCGCTCGGCCAGCAGGATCAACCCCGAGACGAAGTTCTGCACGATCGCCTGCAAGCCGAAGCCTATGCCCACCGACAGCGCGCTGGCGACCCACGCGATGCGCTCGAGCCCGATGCCCATCGCCGACAGCGAGAGCGACACCGCGATCACCACGCCGGCATATCGGAACAGCGAGGTCGCCGAGGCGCGCATGCCGGGATCGAGCGCGGTCGTCGGCAGATAACGCTCCGCGAGCCAGCGGCGCAGCACACGCACCACGGTCAGCCCGAGCACCAGCACGAGCAGCGCCTGCAGCAGCGCGGCCGGCTGCAGCTTGAATTCGCCGACCGCAAACGCCTGCTGCTGCCACTGCCCGCCGCGCCGCAACAGATCGGCGGGGCCTTCGCCGAACGGTGCGAGCAGCAGCAGCAGCGCGATCAGCACCAGCGCGAGTCGCAGCACGCCCGAAGCCAGCACCGCGACCTGCGCGGCCGGCCGCTTCGTGCCGGCTCCCGCGGCGTTTGCGGCGCTGGCCGGGGCGTGCGCGCCCGTGTCCTGCGGCTCGCCGGCCAGCCAGGCCATCAGCGCATCGTCGATCAGCGCCGCAAGCAGGTACGCGGTGCACACCACGACAGCGCCCCACACCACTTGTTTGACCGCGAAGCTGCCGAATGCGACATACCCGATCAACAGGCAGACGACCGCGGTCGTCAGCACCAGCCAGTTCAGTGCCGCGAAGATCGCGAGCGCCAGCGGCCTCGTGTGCCCGCCTTCCTTCGCGAGCTCGAGCCGCCACAGCCGCTCGGCGCGCATCAGCGCGAGCACCAGCGTCAGCCCGAGGCCCAGCGCGACGATGCAGTTGACCGCGACCGTGGTCGACAGGCTGGCATTGACCCGGACCGCGAGCCGCTCGGCGAACCAGGTCGCGAAGCTCGCGACCGTGATCTGCAGCGGGAACCAGCGCAGCGGCGTGACCACCGAGTCGGGCAGCGGCGGCAAGCGCCACGATGGCTTGTCGACGCAGGCCAGGGCCTTCGTCAGCCCGTACATGTAGCCGCTGAACCAGAGCATGCCGCAGACATCGCCGAGCAGATCGTTCGCGCCCGGCGGCAGGCCGCGGTTCCAGGCCAGCAGCGTGTACAGCAGCATCGAGCCGGCGCCGGCGTTGCCGGTCCAGCGCAGCACCTCGATCGCCGCGTGCAGCGAGCGGCGCAGCCGGCCGGCGTGTGCACGCGTCGTCAGCCAGCGCAGCGAGCGCTTCTGCGCCCAACGCAACAGCCACCACACGGCGGCCGCGACGAGCGGCGCGAGCAGCCAGACCGCCAGCGGCGTCGCTTGTGCTACGGTCGCGAAGTCGCGGCCCAAGGCGACGACGCGCTGCGCGTCGCGCAGGTAGTCGTCGGACAGCTCGGACCAGAAGCGCGCCGCGAGGATCGAGCTGGTGCGTTCGCCCAGCCGCGCCTGGAACTGCGAGCGGCGCAGCGTGCCCAGCTGCGCGGCGAGCTGGTCGCTTTCGACCGCGAGCAGCCGCGCGAGCTTGAGCTGCCCGTCGACGTCGTTGCGCTCCTTGGTCAGCGCGGCGCGCTGGCTCGCGACATCGGCATCCTCCTTGGCGCCCGGCTGCGGCGTGCCGAGCTCGGTGATGCGCGCCTGGATGCTCGCGAGCTGCGGCGCCAGCTTCTCGGCCAGGCCGGCGGCCTGCGCACGCGCGGCGAGTGCGTTGCTGCGCAGGTCCTGCAGGTCGTCGTCGCCGAGGTCGGTGGTGGTGTCGGCGGCCGCCTTCTTCAGCGACTGCTGCGCCGCATCGACCTGCTGACGCATGGTGTCGAGCACCGCATCGGTGTCGCCGTTGCCCGGCGGTTGAGCCTGCGCGGCCAGCAGCACGAACATCGGCAGCAGCAGCACCAGCAGGCGGCGGAGGACAACGGGCATCGGGCGGGGCGCGGGCGAGCCGCAAGCGAACGGGAAGGGGCCTCGTTATACTGCGCCCCGCAGCGCCGATTTGTTCCGAATTGCGGGCGCTTAACAAATGCCGCTAAAGAGGGATGCCGACCCGGTGCCCGCTTGAGCGCAGCACCGGGTTTTTCGTTCATCCTGAAACGCTCATGGCATCCCTCGGAGACGTGCAGCCGCAGTCGCACCACTTTGCGCAAGCCTTGCCGCTGGCCAGCGGTGCGTTCCTGCGCGACTACACGCTGGTCTATGAAACCTACGGCACGTTGAACGCCGACAAGAGCAACGCGGTGCTGGTCTGCCATGCGTTGAACGCGAGCCACCACGTGGCCGGCACGTATGCCGGGCAGTCCAAGAGCGAAGGCTGGTGGGACAACCTGGTCGGCCCCGGCAAGCCGCTGGACACGAACCGTTTCTTCGTGATCGGCGTCAACAACCCGGGCTCGTGCTTCGGCTCGACCGGGCCGATGCACACGAACCCGGACACCGGCAAGCCGTACGGCGCGCTGTTCCCGGTGGTCACGGTCGAGGACTGGGTCGATGCGCAGGCCCGGCTGATCGAGACGATGGGCATCACGCAGCTGGCCGCCGTGCTCGGCGGCAGTCTGGGCGGCATGCAGGCGCTGTCGTGGTCGCTGCGCTATCCACAGCGGCTGCGCCACTGCATCGCGGTCGCGACCGCGCCCAACCTGTCGGCGCAGAACATCGCATTCAACGAGGTCGCGCGGCGCGCGATCGTCACCGACCCGGACTTCCACGGCGGACACTACTACGAGCACGGCACGCTGCCGCGCCGAGGGCTGCGGGTCGCGCGCATGATCGGCCACATCACCTACCTGTCCGACGACGCGATGGAAGCGAAGTTCGGGCGCGAGCGGCGCAACGGCACGCTGGGCTACAGCACGCAGGACATCGAGTTCGAGATCGAGAGCTACCTGCGCTACCAGGGCGAGAAGTTCACCGAATACTTCGACGCGAACACCTACCTGCTGATCACGCGTGCGCTCGACTACTTCGACCCGGCACGCGAGCACGGCGGCGACCTCGCGGCCGCGTTCGCGCCGGCACGCGCGAAGTTCCAGCTCGTCAGCTTCACGACCGACTGGCGCTTCTCGCCGCAGCGCTCGCGCGAGATCGTCAAGGCGCTGGTCGACAACCGCTGCGACGTCAGCTACGCCGAGATCGACGCGCCGCACGGCCACGATGCGTTCCTGCTCGACGACGCCCGCTACCACGGCGTGCTGCGTGCGCGCTTCGACAACATCGCGCGGGAGCTGGGGAAGTCATGAGCCGCAGCGCCGGGCCGCCCCAAGCAAGGCTCGTCCCCTCGGGGGACCGGCCGATGTACCCATCGGACGAGGGGTCGACATGAGTGAACGCCGCGCCATCGAATTGATCGCCGAACTGGTGCCGCACGGCTCGCGCGTGCTCGACCTCGGCTGCGGCGACGGCGAGCTGCTTGCGCATCTGCGCGATGCGCGCGGCTGCAGCGGCTACGGCATCGAGATCGCCGACGCCAACGTGCTCGCCTGCACGCGGCGCGGCGTCGACGTGATCCAGCTCAATCTCGAGGAAGGCCTCGCGCTGTTCGAGGATCAGAGCTTCGACGTCGTGCTGCAGCTCGACACGCTGCAACACCTGCGCAACACCGAGAGGATGCTGCGCGAGACCGCGCGTGTCGGCCGCATCGGCATCGTCAGCTTCCCGAACTTCGCGCACTGGCCGAACCGGATGCGCGTGGCCGGCGGCCGCATGCCGGTCACGCGCACGCTGCCGTACCAGTGGTACGACACGCCCAACATCCGCGTCGGCACGTACGCCGATTTCGAGGTGCTCGCGCGCAAGGACGGCCTGCGCATCCTCGATTCGTTCGGCATCCAGGCCGGGCGCGTCGTGCGCGCGTGGCCGAACCTGCGGGCCAGCGTCGCGGTGTTCAAGTTCGAGCGGGAGCGGGCCGCGGCCTTGGGCTGAGGCCGGGCCCTGCGCTCAGAACTCGTAGGCCGCCGTCACGCCTATCGTGCGGGGGCGCAGGTAGTAGGCCTCGCTCACGCCCTGGATGGACGGCTGCTGGATGGCCTTGCGGTTGTTCGTCAGGTTCTTCGCGAACAGGCTGAACTCCCAGCGATCGAGCGAGAAGCCCACGCCGGCGTCGGCGGTCGCATAGGCCGGACGGATGTAGTCGGTCGACCCGGGCACCAGCGTGCCGTGACTGGAACCGGTCCATTGGCCGCTGCCGCGCACGAAGGCGGACCCGCGCGCGGTCGGCACGCGGTATTCGAAGCCCAGGCGCACGCTGTACTTCGGAACGCCCTGGATCTGGTCGCCCTTGTGCACGTTCAGCACGCCGGTATCGGGATCGTGGCCGAGGGCCGGCACGTCCTCCGAGAAGACCGCGTGGGTCCAGCTGGCGCCTGCGGACAGTGTCAGCGCCTCGGTGGCCCGCAGCCGCGCCTCGAACTCCAGACCGTCGACCGTGGCATTGCCGGCGTTGGTCTCGAAGTCGAAGCCGGACGCGGGCAGCACCACGTCCTGTTGGATGTTCTTCCAATCGATGTGGAAGACCGACACGTTGAGCGACAAGCGGTTGTCGAGCAGGCGGGACTTGGTGCCGACCTCGTAACTCCACAGGCTGTCGGAATCGAACGTGGCCGGCGGCGTGCCGGACAGGCCCAGCGACTGCAGATCCTCGCCGACCAGCGGATTGGTCGTCGGCGAGGGTATCGGCCGGTTCGCGCCGCCGAGCCGGAAGCCCTTCGCGATGTTGCCGTACAGCGTGGTCGACGGGCTGAGGTCCCAGCCGATCGAGAAGCGCGGCGTGACGGCGTGCGCACTGCTGTCGATCGCCGCGCTCGACGGCCCGCCGGCGTAGTAGAAGTCGCCCTCGCGGGTGAAGTGCTCGGTGGCGCGCAGCACCCGCAGCCCCACGGTGGCGCGCAACGCGGCGCTCGCGTGGTAGGTCAGCTCGCCGAACAGCGAGGACTGCCGGTCGCGGTAGTGGCGCGCGCTGTAGTACGAGCTGTCGCCGTTGAACGCGCCGGGAAACGAGCCGGCCAGCTGGGCCGGGTCGTTGATGTCGGCGCCCGCGGCGGAGAAGGCGGCGTTGATGCCGAAGATCGGTTCGTTGTCGACGACCTGGGTCCTGGTCCGGGCCAGGTAGACACCGCCGACCCAGGTCAGCGGGCCGCGGCTGGGGTCATAGTCCTTGGACGCGAGGCGCAGCTCCAGCGAGGTCTGGTCGATCTTGTTGCCGAGCTGGACCGCCGACGGCAGCCCGGCGACGACGGCAGCCAGCGTCGCGTCGGTGACCTGCGAGGCGACGTACGGGACGTTGATCGAGGTGCCGTCCTGGATCCGGTCGAAGCGCCGCGTGTAGCCGCTGAGCACGCCGGTCAGGTCGGCGAAGCCGAGGTCGCCGTTGACGGTGAGGTTGGGGATGGTCAGCTTGTCGGTGGCGGGCTCGCGCACCGGCTTGCTGGTCTGGAAGATCGACAGCGCGGGGGTCTCGCCCGACGGCAGCTGGTAGCTGCCGACCGTCAGGTACGCCGCATCGATGTCGTGGCTCTTGAAGCGCTGGTAGAACAGCGCGGGCGTCGCCGTCCAGCCCGGTGCGAATTGCGTCTTCAAGGCCAGCTTCAGCACGTTCCAGTCGGTGCTGTTGATGCCTTTGTCGATGACGCCCAGCGTGGTCGGCGAGACCTGGTCGATGTAGCCGCTGTCGTGGCCGGTCTGCACCCCGAGGCGCAGCGCCGTGTTGCCCTGGATCAGCGGCACGTTCAGGACCGCCTGCGCCAGGTAGTTGGTGCCGCCGTGCGAGGTGTTCGAAAGCTCCGTGTAGGCGCTGCCCCCGAAGCTCGAGGCGTCGGGCTGCTTGCTGATGAACTTGATCGTGCCGCCCAGCGAGCTCGCGCCGTACAGCGTGCCCTGCGGGCCTCGCAGCACCTCGATGCGGTCGAGGTCGAAGAAGCGCGGCTCCGCGGTGCCCTGGCTGTAGAGGTTGCGCGTCGTCAGCGAGACGTCGTCGAGGTACAGCGAAACCGTCGCCGAGCCGGCCTGCGAGCTGACGCCGCGAATCTCCAGCGTGCTCAGGCCCGCACCGGCCTGGGACGAGAACGACAGGTTCGGAACGTTGCGGGTCAGGTCGGTCACGTCGTTGATGTGGTTCTCCTGAACCGCATCGCCCGACACGACCGAGACGCTCAGTGGCACCTTGCGCACATCCTCCTTGCGCTTCTGCGCGGTGATGACCACCGCGTCCAGTGTCGTGGTGGCCGACGGCGCGGATGCGGCACCTGCGGGTGCGGGCGGCGTCTGCTGGGCGTGAGCGTCGAGGCTGGACAGGCAGGCGAGGGCAACTGCCGACAGGGCCGCGGGGACCATCGGATGGCATTTCGACACGGGTTCTCCTCCAGGCGGTGGCAACGGGTTGATGGACGGGGCCACCTCAGCACGTTGCGTGCCGGCCGCGCAATTCGCGCGCCCTATTTCGATGCGCTGCCGAGGTACTTGGCGTAGATGCGGTCGTAGGTGCCGTCGGCCTTGATGTCGGCCAGCCCCTTGTTCAACTTCGCGAGCAGTTCGGCATTGCCCTTCTTGACCGCAATGCCGTAGTGCTCGGGCACGAACGCCGCATCGCTGACGGTCTTGAACTTGGCGGCGCCGTTGTTCGCCACGTAGTTGATGACGACGCCGTTGTCGGCGACGACGGCCTCGACCCCGCCGGCCTCCAGCTCCTTCAAGGCCAGCGGCGTCGATTCGAAACGGCGGATGTTCGTGCTGTTCTTGCCTTGCAGCTTGGAGACGGCCTCGTCGCCGGTGGTGCCGGTCTGCACGCCGACCTTCAGCGGCTTCAGGTCGTCGAAGCGCGCCACCTTGGACTCGGCCTGGACCGCGATCAGCTGCTTGGCATCGAAGTAGGGCTCGGTGAAGTCCATCGTCTGCTTGCGCTCGTCGGTGATCGTGATCGACGAGACGAGCAGGTCGCGGTCGCCCTGGGCCAGCGCGTTGAAGATGCCCTCCCACGGCGTGTTGACGAACTTCACCGAGAGGTTCGCCTTCTGGGCGACGGCGTTGACGATGTCGATGTCGAGGCCGACGATCTCGCCCTTCTCGTTCTGCGATTCGAACGGCGCATAGGCGGCATCGGTGCCGACCACGTAGACGCGCTGCGACGCGACCGGCGCCGAGGGGGCATTCGCCGCAGGCGGGCTGTCCTGCTTGCCGCAGGCCACCAGTGCCAGGACCGTAAGAGCACCCAGACGGATCAGCGACGTGTTGATCATGGAGTCCGCAGCCTTGAACTCGAAGTGATGACGATCGGCGGGCAGTATAGGGCTCGCCGGTCCCGTCACTGGCTTCGAGCTCGTCTTCGACCGCCGCGGGGCGCGCCCATCCCCAGATCCCGGTCCCACTGCGGCTCGGGAGGAAAGCGCTCGGCCAGGAAGTCGAGCGCGGTTCGCTGCGCCGAGGACATGTGCTTGCGCGAGGTGTAGACCGCGTAGATGCTCAACTCGCGCGGCCGGGCGTGCGGCAGCAGCGCGACCAGGTCGCCGCTGCGCAGCCATGGGCCGGCGAGGTACGTCGGCAGCATCGCGACGCCGGCGCCATCGCGCGCGGCGATCGCCAGCGCGACGGCGTCGTTGGCGCTGATGTTGCCGCTGACCGCCACGGACGCCGGCCTTCCGTCGACGTCGAACTCCCACAGCGTGTTGCCGTAGTACGAGTGGGTCAGGCAGTTGTGCTGGACCAGGTCTTCGACCTGTCGGACCGGATGGGCTCGCTGGTAGTCCGGCGATGCGCAGACCACCGAGCGGCACACCGTCAGCCGGCGGGCGATCAGGTTCGGGTCCAGTTCGTTGGTGATGCGGATGGCCAGATCGATGCGTTCGTCGACCAGATGGACCGCCCGGTCCAGCAGCATCAGGTCGACGGCCACGCCCGGGTGGCGCGCGACGAACTCGTGCATCGCCTGCGTCAGCTGCGCCTGCCCGAACGACGTGCTGACGGTGATGCGCAGCAGCCCGTGCGGGCTGTCGTCGGGCGCGGCACGGGCCACGCGCACATCGTGCGCGAGCTCGAGCATCTGCCGGCACTTCGCGAGCACCTCGGTGCCGGCGGGGGTCAGGCTGAAGCGCCGGGTCGTCCGGTGCAGCAGCCGCGCGCCGGCCCAGTTCTCCAGCTCGGCGAGGTAGCGCGAGACCACCGGGCGCGAGAGATCCAGACGCAGCGCCGCGGCCGACTGGCTGCCGCCGTCCACCACCGCGACGAAGACTTCCATCGCCTTGAGCCTGTCCATGCTGATTCGACCGGATTCAGAAACAAACTATCTCGCAGTCTAGGGTTTTTAGTTCGATCTTGCGCAACTAAGCTGCTGCGCTTTCGTCAACTCCACTTCCTTGTTGCCATGCGCCTCCTGAACCGTCTCGTCCTGGCCTGCGTGCTGCCGTTGATCGCCGGCGCGGCTGTCGCGGCCGCCACGCCGCCGCTGAAGCTCACCGTCTACAACCCCGGCAAAGAGGCGATGTTCCCGGTCTCGTCGGTGCTGGTCACCGGCCGGAAAGACGCGATCCTGATCGATGCGCAGTTCGGCGTGTCGCAGGCGGACAAGGTCGTCGAGACGATCCGGCGCAGCGGCAAGACGCTGACCGCCGTCTACATCAGCCACGGCGACCCCGACTACTACTTCGGCCTCGAGCGCATCAAGGCCGCGTACCCGAACGCGCGCATCGTCGCGACGCCGCAGACGGTCGCGCATATCCAGGAGACCATGGCCGGCAAGCTCGCGTTCTGGGGCCCGAAGCTGGCCGCCGATGCGCCGAAGACGCTGGTCGTGCCCGAGGTGCTCGAGGGCGACAGGCTGGAGCTCGAAGGCCAGCCGCTGCAGATCGTCGGCCTGGCCGGCCCGCAGCCGGAGCGCAGCTTCGTCTGGATTCCTTCGCTGAAAGCCGTGGTCGGCGGCGTCGTGCTCGCGAACAACCTGCACGTGTGGATGGCCGACACGCAGAGCGCGAAGTCGCATGCCGACTGGCTGGCAACGCTGAAGTCGATCGACGCGCTCAAGCCCCGGGTCGTCGTGCCGGGGCACTATCTCGCCGGCCCGTCGCCCGCGTCGAATGCCGCCCAGTACACGGCCGGGTACATTCGCGCCTTCGATGCCCAGACCGCGAAAGCCAAGGACTCCGCCGAATTGATTGCCGCGATGAAGAAGCTGTTCCCGCAGGCCCAGGAAGAGTCGTCGCTCGAGCTGAGCGCCAAGGTCGCCAAAGGCGAAATGAAATGGTGACCAGCGCCAGGCTGCACTACATCCACGACCCGCTGTGCGGGTGGTGTTATGCGGCCGCGCCGCTCGTGAAGGCGGCCCGCGAGGTGCTGGAGGTCGTCGCCCACGCGGGCGGCATGCTGACCGGCGCGCGGCGCCGGACCATCACCGACGAGTGGCGCAACCACGTGATGCCGCACGACCGGCGGATCGCGCAGCTCAGCGGCCAGCCGTTCGGCGCGGCGTACTTCGACGGCCTGCTGCGCGATCGCAGCGCCGTCATGGATTCGGCGCCGCCGACCACCGCCGTGCTGGCTGCCGAGCAGCTTGGCGGCCGCGGGCTGGACCTGCTCGCGCGCTTGCAGACCGCGCACTATGTCGAAGGGCGGCGCATCGCCGAGCGCGACGTGCTGATCGAGCTCGCGCTCGAGATCGGCCTCGAACGCGACACGTTCGGCACCGCGTTCGACCGGCTCGCCGGTGCGCCGACCGAGGCCCACTTCGCGCAGAGCGGGCGCATGCTGCAGCGGGTCGGCGGTCAAGGCTTCCCGACCTTCGCGCTCGAAACGAACGACGGACAACTGGAACTCGTGGCCTCGGCCCCGTATCTAGGCCAACCGCAGGCCTGGAAAGCCCACCTCGCGCAGTTGACGGGGTGATTGCTCGAGTGGGCTCTGTCTCTCTCCACCACCAACACCCTCACCGAAAGGTCTTCTCATGGCCATCGCGATCTCCGACTCCACCACGCAGCGCGCCCTCGGGGTCCTGCGCATCGTCAGCGCGTTCCTGCTGCTGCAGCATGCGACCGCGAAGTTCTTCGGCGTTCCGCACGTGGCGTTCTTCGACAACCTGCAGGTCTTGTCGTTGATCGGCGCGGCCGGGATCATCGAGCTGATCGGGGGAGTGCTGCTGCTGATCGGCCTGTTCACGCGGCCCGCCGCCTTCGTGCTCTCCGGCGAGCTCGCGTTCGCCTACTTCATCGGGCATGCGCCCAAGGGGAATTTCCTGTCGCCGATGCTCAACGGCGGCGAGTCCGCGGTGCTGTTCTGCTTCATCTTCCTGTTCCTCGCCGCGGCGGGCGGTGGCGCATGGAGCATCGATGCGGCGCGATCGGACCGTCGCGTGACCGCCTGAGACGGGCAGGCGTGGACCGCGCCTCCATCCCCTACACAACTAGGGGGTGGAGGCCTCGCAAAAAGGGGAGTAGGTTGCTGGGCTGACAGGGGAGTGACTGAGCACTCCGCAACAGGAGTGCGGAAGGCGGGTTCTGCGCCATGAGTTCGGTCGTCAGGCTCAAGACCGGTGACGCTGCATCACAGCCGCGAGCTGCCGTCGCCGGTGAAGATTCGTCCGGCGGTCAGCCGCCGCCAGATCCTGAATTGGAGTGGGCATCGCTCGCACCGACCGCGGGCTCGCACTTGGTGCCGTGCCCGCACTGCGGGTCGCCGAATGGCTTGTCCGCGTCGAGCTGCTGGAGTTGCGAGGCCGCGCTGGTGCCGCACGCGTCGTTCCGCCGATGGCTGGCACCCTGGCCGGCTGCCGCGATGCCGACCCTCGTGTCCGAGGTGCCGGCGCAGCTTGCAGCGGCTGCCGCCTCGCTCCCGGTGGCGCCCGCGGCGCAGGAGCGGCAGGACCTGAGGGCGCGCTACTCGATGGCCGCCATGCCGGGATCGGTGCCGCCGGCGGCGACTGGCGCACGCCGCCGGGTACGTGAGATCGGCGCGTCGATTCTGGTGGTGGCCCTGGTCGCCGGCGTGTTCCTGTATGTCGACAGGCCGGTTTCGGTCAGCGGGTTCGTCGACATGCCCCAGCCTGCCGCGCCCGCGAATGCGCGTCCGGCCGTGCCGACGATGCCGGTCGACACGGCAAGCGAGCGCAACGTACCCGCCGCGGTGGCCGACACGCGAAGTGCCGCGCTGCGCGCGTTGGCTGTCGAACCCGAGACCGCAACGGCTGCGCCGGACTTGCCGCCGGCCGCACCCGCGATGCCGCCGGTCGATGGCGTGACCCCGGACCACGACGCGGCGCCATCGGCGCACGTGCCCGCCGCGAAGGCCGTGCAGGCCGGCAAGCGCCACGGCACGTCGCGTCCATCGGGCATGGAGACGGCGCTGCCCATGCGCAAGACCGACAAGCCCGATCCCTGGCGGCAAGCGCCGCCTTCCGCCGGACCTTGTACGCCGACGGTGGCAACCCTGGGCCTGTGCACCGCACCGCCAACGGACGCGAAGGAGTGACGATGACCTGTTGGAGACGCCTAGGCTCATGGGTCATCGCGGCACTGGCCGTGTTCGCCGCTTCGCCGGGCGTCGCGCAGGTCCCGTACAAGATCGTGACGGCCTCCGAGCGCGGCACCTACATCCAGATCGGGCGTGACCTCGCGAGGTTCGTCGCGCCCGACGCGGGCATCGACCTGGACGTGCTGCCCTCGGCAGGCTCCGCGGAGAACGTCCGCCGGTTGCGCCACGAGCCGGGCGTGAAGTTCGCGATGGTCCAGTCCGATGTCTACCAGGCCTTCCTGGACCAGGACCGCGGCGGCAATGCCGAAGCCGGGGTGCTGATCCGCCCGCTGCGCGTGATCATGCCGCTGTACAACGAGGAGATCTATTTCATCGCCCGGGCCGACTCGGAGCTCGAGTTCGTCCACCAGATCAAGGACGCGAAGATCAACGTCGGCCCGCTGCTCAGCGGCACCGCGATGTCGGCGACCACGCTGTACCGGCAGATGTTCGATGCGCCCATGGCCGAGGCGAATACGAGCTACCTCACGAACGAGGACGCACTCGTCAAGCTGACGGTCGACAAGACGCTCGACGTGGTCGTCGTCGTCGCCGGGCAGCCCGCCAAGCTGCTCGTCGACATGAAGCCGGCGGCGCGGCAGCTGATCAAGCTGCTGAAGTTCGACGCGAGCCGCCCCGAGAGCCAGGCCGCGCTCAAGACCTACTTCGCGGCCACGGTGCGCGCCACGAGTTACCCGAGCCTGCTGACGGAGGACCTGCCCGCCGTTGCCGTGAAGGCCTACCTCGTGACCTACGACTACGCGCTGGGCTCGACGGTGTCCTCGCTGCGCAAGTTCGCGCGCTCCCTGTGCCAGAACTTCGGCACGCTGCAGTCCACAGGGCACCCGAAGTGGCGCGAGGTCGACCTGACGCTGCCGGCGCTCGGCCGCGGCTGGATCTACTACCCGCCGATGGCCCGCGAGCTTCAAAGCTGCTCCGCCGGCAAGCAGGCGGCCGTGCCGAGCAGGGGCTGCACGCAGCAGGAGCGCATCCTCGGTCTGTGCAAATAGCCGGCACCGGCGCTAGCGCGTCGAACCCGCAGCGCACCAGCCCGGACCCTGTCAGCTTAGGGAGAAGACCGGCGCGGAGCATCGCGCGCGATGCGCGCCGCGCGTAGACTCCGCGCCATGATCGGCGGTCGACCATGCAGCGAAGTGAATCTGATGCCGAACTTGCTTGCCGGCTAGCGATCAGGTCGCGGCATGAGTGAGCGTCGAGCCCTGTTGCTGACCGACGTGGTCGACAGCACCCAGCTGTCGGAGCAACTCGGCGATGCGGCGATGGCCGCGGTGTGGGAGGCCCATGACCGGGTCGCCCGCGACCTGCTGCCGGCATGGCGCGGGCGCGAGATCGACAAGACCGACGGCATGCTGCTGATGTTCGAAGCGGCGGCCGATGCCGTCGGCTACGCGATGGCCTATCACCGCGGCCTTGCGGCGCTCCCGGTGGCGCTGAGGGCCCGTGCCGGGCTGCATGTGGGGCCGGTGATCCTGCGCGAGAACAGCGCCGCGGCCGTTGCGCTAGGAGCCAAGCCGCTGGAGGTCGATGGCCTGGCCAAGCCGACCGCGGCGCGCGTGATGTCGCTCGCCCGCGGCGGCCAGATCTTGCTGACGTCCGAGGCACGCGAAGCGCTGGGCGCGACCGAGCTGAAGGTCCAGTCGCATGGGCACTGGATGGTCAAGGGCGTGGCGGAGCCGCTGGAGGTCTTCGAGGTCGGCGAGCACGATGCGAGCTTCGCGGTGCCGCCGGACGAGGACAAGGTCTTCCGCGTCGTGCGCAACGGCGACTGGTGGATGCCGGTGAAGGAGATCCCGAACAACCTGCCCCAGCAGGGCACGTCGTTCGTCGGCCGCGAGCGCGAGCTGAACGACGTGAAGGCCATGCTGGCGAGCGCACGCTTGTTGACGCTGCTCGGGATGGGCGGCCTCGGCAAGACCCGGCTGTCGTTGCAGGCGGCGGCCGAGGTGATCCACCAGTACCCGGATGGCGTGTGGTTTCTCGACCTGGCGCCGATACGCGATCCGGCCCTGGTGCTGAGCGCGGCGGCCCAGGCCGTGGGCGTGCGCGAGGAGCCCGACCAGCCGCTGATCAAGACGCTGTGCACGCACCTGAAGTCGCGCCGGGCGCTGCTCATCCTCGACAACTGCGAGCACCTGATCCGGCCGTCGGCCGATCTGGCGCACGCCATCGTGCGCGAGACCCCGCACGTCAGGCTGATCGCGTCCAGCCGTCAGACGCTCCACATCCCCGGCGAGCAGGCCTACCCGATCCGGCCCTTGCCGGTGCCGCGGCAGGGGGACGGCATCGAGGCGGTGCTGCAATCGTCGGCGGTGCGCTTGTTTGTCGACCGCGCGCAGGCGCACAAGCCCACCTTCACGCTCAGCGAGCGCGAGGCGCCGGCGGTGGCCGAACTGGTGACGCGGCTGGAGGGCATTCCGCTGGCGCTCGAGCTGGCGGCCGCGCGGGTTCGATCGCTCTCGGTGGCCGACATCAATGCACGCCTCAAGGACCGCTACAAGCTTCTGACCGGCGGCGCCCGCGTGCTGCAGGAGAGGCAGCAGACGCTGCGAGCGCTGGTCGACTGGTCGTACGAGCTGCTGGACCAAGCCGAGCAGACCGTGTTCAAGCGTCTCAGCGTCTTCGCGGGGGGCTTCGACCTGGCGGCGGCCGAACAGGTGTGCGGCGCGGATCCGCTGAGCAGCGACGATGTGCTCGATCTCCTCGGTTCGCTCGTCGAGAAGTCGCTGGTCATGCTGGACGAGCGCGACGAGGGTGCGCGCTACCGCATGCTGGAGACCATCCGCGACTACGCACGCGAAAAGCTCGAGCACGACGGCGAGGCCGCGGCCACGGCGGCCCGGCATTGCGAGCATTTCTTCGCGATGGCCAAGAACGCGAATCGAGGATTGAAAGGCTCCGAGCAGGCCGACTGGATCTGGCGCCTCGAGACTGAACTCGACAACGTGCGTGCCGCCATCGCGCTGGCGCTCGGCGGGGGTGCCGACCCGTTCATCGCGGTCAAGTTCGCGGTCGCGTTGCAAGGCTTCTGGATTCTTCGCGGCTACTCGACCGAGGGCCGTGGCCTGGTGCGCGCCGCGTTGGCGCTGCCGGCGATTCGCGCGGCCGACGTCGCCCACGCCTGGGCCTTGTACGTGGGCGCCGCGCTCGCCGAGAGCCAGAGCGACCATGCCGAAGCACGGCAGATGCTCGAGACCTGCCTGGAGCTGCGGCGTCGGCTCGGCAATCCGGTGGACATCGCGGCCACGCTGTCGACGTTGTCGCCGGCCCGGCTGCAGGCCGGCGACGACCAGGGTGCCGCCGAGGGCGAGCGCGAGGCGCTGCAAATCTTCCGGGAGCTCGGTGACCGCGTGGGCGAAGCCATCGGCCTGCTGCACCTCGGGCAGGTCGCGGTCTACCTGGGCGACGATGCCCAGGCCGGTT
Organism: Burkholderiaceae bacterium; assembly: GCA_035280545.1. GTDB lineage: Bacteria > Pseudomonadota > Gammaproteobacteria > Burkholderiales > Burkholderiaceae_C > DATCSE01. Next base: position 21,563 of record DATEFR010000110.1, read on the forward strand.
CGAGCCTGGAGCAGGCCCTGGCCATCGCCCGCGACATCCGGCATCAGGAGATCGAGGGCGAGTGTGAGCTGGTGCTGGGCGAGACCGCGTTCGAGCAGGGCGACGCAGTGCAGGCCTGCCTGCGGTTCAAGCGCTCGTTGACCGTGTGCCGCGAGGCCGGCGACAAGCGCGGCGAGGCGAATGCGCTGTGGTGGCTGGGCAAGGTCGATCTGCACGGCGGCGACATCGTGTCGGCACGAAGCCGCCTAGGCGACGCATTGCGCGCCTTCCGGACATTCGAGATGTGGGAGGAACTGCTCGGCTGCCTGGAAGACCATGCGACCCTGGCGCACCGCGACGACAGGGCCGACGTGGCCGTCCGGCTTGCTGCTGCGCTCGGCACGGCGCGCGTGCGGCTGGGTCTGGCGCGATCGCCGCGCCACGAGCAGCGCTGGCAGCAGCAGCTCGCCGCGCTACGCCACGCGACGACGGGTGCGGATTTCGATGCGGCGTGGCGCGAAGGACAGGACTGCCAGGTCGATCACGCCATCCGCGGCGCGTTGTCGAAACGCGATGAGCCCCTCGCGGTCCGCGTGCCCTAGCACACTAGCGGGGCGGACCGGGGTCGCGTCACCCGCGCCGGCGTCGCCGTACCACCAGCCCCATCGCGCCGAGGCCCGCCAGCAACAGCGCATAGCTCGCGGGCTCGGGCACCGGCGTGATCGTCATCGTCGGAATGTTCACCGAGACGCCGCACCCCT
>DATEFR010000111.1:0-8683 GCA_035280545.1 Burkholderiaceae bacterium
CGCGGCGCGCCGAGCCGCGGCCGCGCGCCGAACAGGCCGCGCGTGTACGGGTGCGCGAGATGCCGGAAGACTTCGGCGGTCGGCCCGGATTCGACGACGCTGCCGCCGTACATCACGAGCAAGCGCGCAACGGTGCGCGCCATCACCGCGAGGTCGTGGCTGATCAGCAGCAGCGCCATGCCGCTGTCGCGTACCAGTTCTTCGATCAGCGCGAGGATCTCGCGCTGGATCGTCACATCGAGCGCGGTCGTCGGCTCGTCGGCGATCAGCAGGTCGGGCCCGCAGGCCAGCGCCATCGCGATCATCACGCGCTGGCGCTGGCCGCCGGAGAGCTGGTGCGGGTGCGCAGCCAGCCGCTGCGCCGCGCTCGGCATGCGGACGCGCTCGAGCAGCCGCAGCGCCTCGGCGCGCGCCGCACTGCCGGTCATGCCGCGATGCAGGCGCAGCGGCTCGGCGATCTGGTCGCCCACCGTGTGCAGCGGGTTCAGCGCCGTCATCGGCTCCTGAAAGATCATGCCGATGCGGTCGCCGCGCAGCTCGCACAACGCCGCATCGCCCAGGCCCACCAGCTCGCGGCCGTCGAGCCGTATGCTGCCGCTGACGCGCGCGCCCTCGGGCAGCAGCCCCATCAGCGCGAGCGCCAGCATGGACTTGCCGCAGCCGCTCTCGCCGATCACGCCCAGCGTCTCGCTGCGTTTCAACTGCAGATCGATGCCGCGCAGCGCCTCGGCCCAGCCGCGTGCGGTCGGCAGGGCCACGCGCAGGTTCGAGACTTCGAGCAACGCGCTCACTGGACTACCCTCCGCACTGCGTGCTGCGGGATTCGCGCTTGGGAGCGGCCCGGCGCGCTCATCGCCGCCTCGCCAGCCGCGGGTCCAGCAAGTCGCGCAAGCCGTCGCCCATCAGATTCAGCCCCAGCACCGACAGCACGATCGCCAGACCGGGCCAAACCGCGAGCTGCCAGCGCTGGTACATCATCGACTGCGCCTCGTTCAGCATGCGACCCCAGCTCGGCATCGGCGGCTGCGTGCCCAGGCCCAGATAACTCAGCGCCGCCTCGGCGAGGATGGCGAGCGCGAACTGGATCGTCGCCTGCACGATGATGTGCGATGCGATGTTCGGCAGCACATGCTCGATCGTGATGCGCAACTGGCCCTTGCCGCTGGCACGCGCCGCGAGCACGAACTCGCGTGCCCACACCGTGTTGGCGGCGGCGCGCGTGATGCGCGCGAACACCGGGATGTTGAAGATGCCGATCGCGACGATGGAGGTCACGAGCCCGGGGCCGTAGATCGCGGTCAGCATGATGGCCGAGAGCAGCGCCGGGAACGCGAACGTGAAGTCGGCCAGCCGCATCACCAGCTCCTCGACCCAGCCGCGCCGCGCCGCCGCGAGCAGCCCGAGCGCGACGCCGAAGACCACGCCGATGCCCACCGCGATCAGGCCGACCGCGATCGAGTTGCGGCTGCCGGCGATCAGCAGCGAGGCGATGTCGCGCCCGAGGCTGTCGGTGCCCAGCCAGTGCGCGGCCGACGGCGGGGCGAGCTTGTTCGGGATGTCGAGATCGGCCGGCGGGTACGGCGTCCAGACGAACGACAGCAGCGCGGTCGCGACCAGCAGTGCCACCAGCGTCGCGCCGAACACGAAGCTCTTGTGCGAGAGCACGCGTCGCCAGTCGTCCATCATCCGTGCGCCTTCAGGCGCGGGTCGATCACGGCGTACAGCACGTCGACGACGAAGTTGATCACGATCACCGCGGCGGCCAGCAGCATCACGACGTTGCGCACGACCGGCAGGTCGCGGTTCGCGATCGCCTGGAAGATCAGCCGCCCGAGCCCGGGCAGCGAGAACACCTGCTCGACGACGATGGTGCCGGTCAGGAGGCTCGCGAACTGCAGGCCCATCACGGTGAGCACCGGCACGAACGCGTTGCGCAGCACATGCCGCCACAGCACGGCGCGCCGGCTCAGGCCCTTGGCGCGCGCGGTGCGCACGAAGTCCTCGCGCTGCACGTCCAGCACGGCCGAGCGCGTGATGCGCGCGAGGATCGCGGCCTGCACGACGGCGAGTGCCACGGCCGGCAGCACCAGCGCCTTCAGCGCCGGCCAGAAGCCGCCGCCCTCCTCTTCGCTCCAACCGGGGAAGCCCCCGGCGGCGAACCATTGCAGCTTCACCGAGAACACGAGGATCAACAGGATCGCGAACCAGAAGTTCGGCACCGCGATGCCGAACTGGCTCACCGCCATCACGCCGACATCCCCCAGCCGGTTGTGCCGCGACGCCGCGTAGATGCCCAGCGTCAGCGCCATCGCGCTGGTCAGCAGCATCGCGAGCACCGCGAGCGGCGCCGTCACCGCGAGCCGCTCGGCGATCAGCTGCGCAACCGGCGTGTCGTAGGAGACGCTGACACCCAGGTCGCCGCGCGCGATGCCCTGCAGCCAGTGACCGTAGCGCCCGATCGCCGGCCGATCCAGGCCCAGCTTCTCGACCAGCGCCTGGCGTGCCTCGGGGGTCGCCGACTCGCCGAGCATCACATCGGCGACGTTGCCCGGCAGCACGTCCAGCACCGCGAACACGATGGCCGATGCGACCAGCAGCGTGGCGACGAAGGTGGCGAAGCGCTTGAGCAGAAAGAGACCGATGGCGACACCAGGAACGACGACGAGCACGACGGCTCGGTTCTCATATCATGGCCCAAAACTTTGCGGCGACCGCGTGCAACGCATGTTTCGTGCCCGCGACAGGAGATCGATGTGGCTTCGACGACAACCACCGCTTCCATCCCATTCGATGCGCAGCAGCTGCTGATCGGCGGCGCCTGGCGCGGCGCCGCCAGCGGCGAGACGCTCGCGCTCGAGAACCCGTCGGACGGTTCGCCGCTGGCGCGCATCGCACGCGGCGCGAGCGCGGACATCGAGGCCGCGGTGCAGGCCGCGCAAGACGCGCTCGAGGGCGACTGGGGTCGCCTCAGCGCAGCCGAGCGCGGCCGGCTGCTCGCGCGCATCGGCCAACGCGTGCTCGAGCGTGCCGACGAGCTCGCATGGCTGGAGGCGCTCGATGTCGGCAAGCCGCTGAAGCAGGGGCGCGCCGACGCGGTCGCGCTGGCCCGGTATCTCGAGTTCTACGCCGGCGCCGCCGACAAGGTCCACGGCCAGACGCTGCCGTTCAACGCCGGCTACACCGCGCTGACGGTGCGCGAGCCGCACGGCGTGACCGGCCACATCGTGCCGTGGAACTACCCGATGCAGATCGTCGGGCGCAGCGTCGGCGCGGCGCTCGCGATGGGCAATGCCTGCGTGCTGAAGCCGGCCGAGGAGGCCTGCCTGACCGTGCTGGCGTTCGCGCGCATCGCGCACGAGGCCGGGCTGCCGGCCGGCGCACTGAACGTCGTGCCGGGTCTGGGCGAAGAGGCCGGCGCGGCGCTCGCCGCGCACCCGGGCGTGCAGCACCTGTCGTTCACCGGCTCGGTGGCGACCGGCGCCTTGGTGCAGGCCGCAGCCGCGAAGAACGCGGTGCCGGTCACGCTGGAGCTGGGCGGCAAGAGCCCGCAGATCGTGTTCGCCGATGCCGACCTGGAGGCCGCGCTGCCGTTCCTCGTCAACGCCGGCATCCAGAACGCCGGGCAGACCTGCTCGGCCGCGTCGCGCATCCTGGTCGAGCGGCCGGTCTACGCCGCGGTGCGCGACCGCATGGCCGAACGCTACCGCGCGCTGCGCATCGGGCCGGCGGGCGACGACCTGGACATGGGCCCGGTGATCAGCGCACGCCAGCAATCCATCGTCGAGCGCTTCATTGCCCTCGCGCACGAGGGCGGGCTGCGCATCGCGGCGCAGGCCGAGCTGCCCGCCGGCCTGCCGCGCGGCGGCCACTACGTGCGCGCCACCTTGCTCGACGAGGTGCCGAGCACGCATGCGCTCGCGCAGCAGGAGGTCTTCGGCCCGGTGCAGGTGCTGATCCCGTTCGACGGCGAGGCCGAAGCGCTCAAGATCGCCAACGGCACGCCGTACGGCCTGGTCGCCGGCGTGTGGACGCGCGACGGCAGCCGCGCGCTGCGCAGCGCGCACAAGCTCAAGTGCGGCCAGGTCTTCGTCAACAACTACGGCGCCGGCGGCGGGGTCGAGCTGCCGTTCGGCGGCGTCAAGCTCTCGGGGCACGGTCGCGAGAAAGGTTTCGAGGCCTTGTACGGGTTCTCGGCGTTGAAGACGATCGCGATCCACCACGGTTGAACAGCAAAGGAAGCCATCACCATGAGACTCGAAGGCAAGGTCGCGATCGTCACCGGCGGTGGTTCCGGTTTCGGCGAAGGCATCGCGAAGAAATTCGTCGCCGAGGGCGCGAAGGTGCTGATTGCCGATCGCGATGTCGGCAACGGCGAGCGTGTCGCCGCGGCACTCGGGTCGAATGCGCGGGCGATTGCCGTCGACGTCGCGAGCGCGGCCGACGTGACCCGCATGCTCGCCGCCGCCCAGGACCACTTCGGCGGCCTGCATGTCCTCGTCAACAATGCCGGCGTCGGCCATCTGCCGCAACCGCTCGAGGATCTGCCCGAGGCCGACTTCGATCGCGTCGTCTCGGTCAACATCAAGGCGATCTACCTGGCCGCAACGCAGGTGGTGCCGCGCTTCAAGGCTCAGAAGAGCGGCGTGATCCTGAACATCGCGAGCACCGCCGGCGTCAGCCCGCGGCCGCGGCTCACCTGGTACAACGCGAGCAAGGGTTGGGTCATCACCGCGACGCGCTCGATGGCCGTCGAGCTCGCGCCGTTCGGCATCCGCGTCGTCGCGCTGAATCCGGTGGCCGGCGAGACGCCGCTGCTCAAGACCTTCATGGGCGAGGACACGCCCGAGATGCGCGCGAAGTTCTTGTCGACGATCCCGATCGGACGCTTCTCGACGCCGGAGGACCTGGGCAACGCCGCGTGCTTCCTGTGCAGCGACGAGGCCTCGATGATCACCGGGGTCGCGATGGAGGTGGACGGCGGGCGCTGCATCTGAATGGCCGGCGAGTCGACCTTGCCGGGCGCGATCCCAGGAAGCTTCCATGACGTCGGATGAACCGCCCATTGGGTGGGAGGAGCGCGTCGCGCAACTGTGGCATGCGCTGGACGACCACGAACCGGCGGAGTTCGTGGACCGGCTCGACCGCTTGGTGGCCGAGCTTCCGCCCGACAGCGCCATCGGGTTGTTCGAACGCGGCGCGGCCCAGGACTCGACCGGGCACCCCGACCGCGCCGTCCCGCTCTATCGGGCCGCGCTGACTGCAGGGCTGTCCGGCCTGCGTCGGCGCAGGGCGATCATTCAACTGGCCAGTTCGCTGCGCAATCTGGGCGACGCGAAGCAGGCCGCCAGCCTGTTGACCGAAGAGCTTCGAGCCGGCGCCCCCGACGAACTGGACGGTGCCGTGCGCGCCTTCCTTGCGCTCGCGCTGGTCGACCTCGGCCGCGAACGTGAGGCGGTCGCCGTCGGCCTCGAGGCACTGTCGCACTACCTGCCTCGCTACAACCGCTCTCTGGCCCGTTATGCCGGCGCGTTGGCGACCCCTGAGGCTTGGTCGCAGCCGGCGAGGCAGTCGCTCGCGCTGACCTCGCTCGTCGTGCGCGACTACGACGAAGCGCTGGCGTTCTACGTCGGCACACTCGGCTTCACATCGGTCGAAGACACGTACATCCCGGCGCAGGACAAGCGCTGGGTCGTCGTCGCGCCGCCCGGCGCGGCGGAATCACGCCTGCTGCTGGCGCGGGCCTCGAATGCGGAGCAAGCCGCCCGCGTCGGCAACCAGACCGGCGGCCGCGTGTTCCTGTTCCTGCACACCGACGACATCGCGCGCGACTGCCGCGCGTACAAGGCCCGCGGTGTCAAATTCGTGCGCGAGGCGCACGACGAGCCCTACGGCACGGTCGCGGTGTTCGAGGACCTGTACGGCAACCTCTGGGATCTGATCCAGCCGCGGCCCGCGAACATCCGACCGTCGGCGATGCGTTCCGGCTGACGGGCCGCAGGCACCCTAACCCAACGCCTCGTCCAGCACTTCGACCCAGTGCCGCACCGGCGTCGCGGTGCCGGTCTGCAGGTGCTGGATGCAGCCGATGTTGGCCGAGACGATCGCCTGCGCCTCGAGCGGCGCAAGGTTCTCGAGCTTGCGGTCGCGCAACCGATACGCGAGCTCCGGCTGCAGCACCGAATACGTGCCGGCCGAGCCGCAGCACAGGTGGCTTTCGCTGGGAGCGGTTCTCACGTCGAAGCCGAGCGCGGTCAGGTGCGTCTCGACGCCGCCGCGCAGCTGCTGGCCGTGCTGCAACGTGCAGGGCGGGTGGAACGCGAGCTGGGTCGGTACGCCGCGCAGCCGCAGCTTGTGCTTCAACGGCGCGACCAGATCGGGCAGCAGCTCGCTGAGGTCGCGGGTCAGCTCGCTGATGCGGCGCGCCTTGTCGGCATAGGCCGGGTCGAGTCGGAGCGCGTGCGCGTACTCCTTGACCGTCACCCCGCAGCCCGACGCGTTCATCACGATCGCCTCGACCATGCCTTGCGCGACCTGCGGCCACCAGGCGTCGATGTTGCGCCGCATGTCGTCCAGCCCGCCGTCGTGGTCGTTCAGGTGCGTGCGGACCGCGCCGCAGCAGCCGGCGCCATCGGCCACCAGCGTCTGGATGCCGGCGGCATCGAGCACGCGCGCGGTCGCGCTGTTGATGTTGGGCGCGAGCGCCGGCTGCACGCAGCCCAGCAGCATCAGCACCTTGCGCGAGTGCTCGCGCGTGGGCCAGCGATGGGCGCGGGCGGCGGCATCGCCCGAAGCCCGGGGCGGCACCTTGCTGCGCAGCGCCCCCGGCAGCAGCGGCCGCACGCCTTGGCCCAGTTTCAACGCCGGCGAGAACAGCGGCGAGGTCATGCCCTCCTTGAGCATCCAACGCACGGTGCGTTCGCTGCGCGGGCGCTCGACCTTGTCGTCGACGATGTTGCGGCCGATCTCGACCAGCCGCCCGTACTGCACGCCCGACGGGCAGGTGCTCTCGCAGTTGCGGCAGGTCAGGCAGCGGTCCAGGTGCTGCTGGGTGCTGCGCGTGACCTCGGCGCCTTCGAGCAGCTGCTTGATCAGGTAGATGCGGCCGCGCGGGCCGTCGAGCTCGTCGCCCAGCAGCTGGTAGGTCGGGCAGGTGGCGGTGCAGAAGCCGCAGTGCACGCACTTGCGCAGGATCGCCTCGGCTTCGTCGCCTTCGGGCGTGCCTTTGAATTCGGCAGCGAGATGGGTCTGCATCGAGTCCTACGACATCCTTCTACAAGCCGGGGTATAGCCGGCCTGGGTTGAACAAGCCCATCGGGTCGAACGATTTCTTCAGCTCGCGGTGGATGCGGTCCAGCGGCGAGCGCAACGGCGCGAACACGCCGGCGCTCTTGTCGGCCGACGCGAACAGCGTCGCATGCCCGCCGGCCTTGGCCGCCGCGTCGCGGATCAACCCGGCCGGCGCCGCGCTGCACAGCCAGCGCTGCGCGCCGCCCCATTCGAGCATCAGCTCGCCCGACAGGGTCAGCGGCGGCGCCGTCTGCGGCACCGACAGGCGCCACAGCGCCGCGCCGGTGCCGATCGCGGCGCGCGCCTTCACGAAGAACTCGTCGTCGTGGTTGCGGATGCCTTCCCAGAACGGGCTCGCGAACTCGGGCTGCACGATGTCGCCGCCGAGTTGCGTGCGGGCCGCCTGCACCGCGGCGAGCGCGCCGCGCAGCCGCACGATCAGGTTGCCGTCCCACCACGCGCTGGCGTTCAGCGGCAGCGGTTGGCCGGCCCAGGTGTTGAGCTTGTCGAGCGCGCGGGCCTGGTCCATCTCCATGCGCAGCGTGAGCGTGGCGGCGGCGATCGGCGTGACCTTCAGCGAGACCTCGAGGATCACGCCGAGCGTGCCGAGCGATCCGGCCAGCAGCCGCGAGACATCGTAGCCCGCGACGTTCTTCATCACCTGCCCGCCGAAGCTCAGCACGTCCCCGTTGCCGTTGAGCAGCGTGGCGCCGAGCACGAAGTCGCGCACCGAACCGACCGCCGCACGCGACGGCCCCGAAAGCCCCGCGGCCACCATGCCGCCCAGGGTTGCGCCGCGCGAGCGCACGGGCGCCGCCGGCTCGCCGAAATGCGGCGGCTCGAAGGGCAGGCACTGGCCTTTTTCGGCAAGCACCGCTTCGAGCTCGGCGAGCGAGGTGCCGCAGCGTGCGGTGACGACGAGTTCGGTCGGCTCGTAGCTCGAGATGCCTTCGAGCACGCGCGTGTCGAGCAGCTCGCCCTGCAGCGCCTCGCCGTAGAAATCCTTGCTGCCGCCGCCGCGGATGCACAGCTGCGCGCCGGCGGCGCGGGCGCTGCGCACGCGGTCCACGAGAAGCTGCAGCGCCGGGTCGTGGATGGGTGGGGTTGTCATGACGCGTTGGCCCTCACCCCAACCCTCTCCCAGAGGGAGAGGGAGGAATTCAGTTCCCTCTCCCTCTGGGAGAGGGCCAGGGTGAGGGCCAGCGCGTCGCCTCGACTCTTCATCAGAAGCGCGAGATATCGGCGAACGGCAGCAGCCCGCGCCGCACGTGCATCTTGCCGTACTCGGCGCAGCGCGCGAGCGACGGGATCACCTTGCCGGGGTTCAGCAGCTCCTTGGGATCGAAGGCGCGCTTCAGCGCCAGCATCTGCTCGCGCTCTGCCGGCGCGAACTGCA
>DATEFR010000112.1:0-4021 GCA_035280545.1 Burkholderiaceae bacterium
TGGAGAACATCCCGACCTTCTGCGCGCGCAAGAACGGCAAGGAGGACGTGAGCTACCCGCACGCGCTGCTCGAGAGCGTGCTGGCCGAGACCTACGGCATCTTCGTCTACCAGGAGCAGGTGATGCAGGCCGCGCAGATCCTCGGCGGCTACTCGCTGGGCGGCGCCGACCTGCTGCGTCGCGCGATGGGCAAGAAGAAGGCCGAGGAGATGGCCAAGCACCGCGAGATCTTCCGCGACGGTGCGGCGAAGAAGGAGATTTCCGCCGACAAGGCCGACGAGGTCTTCGACTTGATGGAGAAGTTCGCGGGCTACGGTTTCAACAAGTCGCACGCCGCCGCGTACTCGCTGCTCGCGTATCACACGGCCTGGATCAAGGTGCACTGCACGGCCGAGTTCTTCGCGGCCAACATGACGATCGAAATGGACAACTCCGACAAGCTGCGCGTGCTGCTGTCGGATGCGAGGACCTTCGACGTCGTGCTGCATGCGCCGGACGTCAACAAAGGCATGTACCGCTTCGAGCCGGTGTCCGACCGCGCGATCCAGTTCGGGCTCGGTGCCGTCAAGGGGACCGGGCAGTCGGCGATCGATGCGATCGTCGCGGCGCGCAACGAAGGCGGTCCGTTCACGAGCCTGTTCGACTTCTGCGCGCGGGTCGACCGCCAGCGCATCAACAAACGCGTCGTCGAGGCGCTGATCAAGGCCGGTGCGTTCGATGCGCTGCATCCCGAGCGCTCGCGGCTGCTCGCCAGCGTCGGCCTCGCGCTCGACTGGGCCGCGACCAAGGCCGCGCATGCCGACCAGGGCGGCCTGTTCGACTTCGACGACGGCGGTGCCGACGCGCACGGGGCCAGCACGCAGGAGCCCGAGCTCGTCGCGGCCGAACCGTGGGACGTGAAGGAGCGGCTGACCTTCGAGAAGGCCGCGCTCGGCTTCTACCTCTCGGGCCATTTGTTCGATCAGAGCGCCGACGAAGTGCGGCGCTTCGCGAAGCGCCGCATCGACGATCTGCTCGACAGCCGCGAGCCGCAGCTGCTGGCCGGCATCGTCAGCGAGCTGCGCGTCGTCAACGGCCAGCGCGGCCGCGTCGCGATCTTCAAGCTGGACGACAAGAGCGAGACCATCGAAGCGGTCGCGAACGAAGACGTGCTGAACGCGAACCGCGACCTGCTGAAGGAGGACGAGCTGATCATCGTGCAGGGCAAGGTCCAGCCCGATCGGTTCTCGGGCGGCCTGCGGCTGAACGTCGCGCAGGTGTGGGACCTGGCCGCCGCGCGCTGCCGCTTCGGCAAGCACCTGTGGGTCGACGTGAACGGCAGCGTGCCGCCGGTGGCCGAGGTGCTGCGCGACTTTCCGTCGCGCAGGATCACGACCGAGCACGGCAGCCTGACGCAGGGGCTGACGGTGCAGCTCCAGGTGCACCCGCAGGGCGCCACCGCGGCGCTGGATCTCGGCGAGGACGTGCGCTTCTATCCGACCGATGCGGCGCTCGACCGTTGGCGCGCCGGCGCCCACGACGGCCGCGCGATGGTGGTCTACGAATGACGCCCGGCGCGGCGCGCAGCCGACCGTGACGAAGACCGCGCCGGCCGTGACCGTCTCGGTGCCGCCGCTGCGCGGCGCGCCGATGACCGGCCTGGTGCTGACCGGCGGCGGCGCGCGCGCGGCCTACCAGGTCGGCGTGCTGAAGGCGCTTCTGCGCATACGCCGCCACGCCGGCGAACGCAAGACCAATCCCTTTCCGGTGATCGCCGGCACCTCGGCCGGCGCGATCAACGCCGCGGCGCTCGCCAGTCGCGCCGACGACTTCGATCGCGCGGTCGAAGTGCTGTGCGACGTCTGGGAGAACTTCCACGCCGAGCAGGTCTACCGGTCCGATTCGTTCGGCGTGATCCGCACCGGCGCGCGCTGGCTGACGATGATGTCGGTGGGCTGGGCGCTCGCGCGCTGGCGCCGCGCGCGGCCACGCTCGCTGCTCGACAACACGCCGCTCGAGGCGCTGCTGAAGCGGCTGGTCCAGGTCGAGCGGCTGCACCCGATGATGCGGGCCGGCCACCTGCACGGCCTCGCGGTGACCGCGTCGAGCTACGGCTCGGGCCTGCATGTGACGTTCTACGACGCGATCGACGACATCGTGCCGTGGACGCGCTCGCAGCGCATTGCGGTGCGCGATCCGATCGGGATCGCGCACCTGCTCGCGTCGTCGGCGATCCCGTTCGTGTTCCCCGCGGTCCCGCTGAAGATTGCCGGGCACACCGAATATTGCGGCGACGGCTCGATGCGCCAGGCCGCGCCGATCTCGCCGGCCGTGCATCTGGGCGCCGAGCGCATCCTGATCGTCGGTGCCGGCCGTATGCACGAGCCGCCGGGGCAGCGCGCCGGCAGCGACGAATACCCGAACCTGGCGCAGATCGCCGGCCATGCGCTGTCGAACATCTTCCTCGATGCGCTCGCAGTCGACGTCGAGCGGCTGCAGCGGATCAACAGCACGCTCTCACTGCTGACGCCGGAGGCGCGTGCGGCGACCGCCCTGAAGCCACTGGAGGTGTTGGTGATCGCGCCGAGTCAGCGCCTGGACGACATCGCCGCCAAACACCTGGCGAGCCTGCCGCTGACGATACGCGCGATGCTGCGCGCGCTCGGCGTGCAGGGGCAGGGCGACGATGCGCGCGGCGCGGCGCTCGCGAGCTACCTGCTGTTCGAGGCACCGTACACGCGCGAGCTGATCGCGCTCGGCGAGCACGACACCGAGGCGCGCCGCGACGACGTGCTGCGCTTCTTCGGTTGGGCTGCACCGGAATGAAAAACGCCCCGGCGGTGCCGGGGCGCTGCATGGTTTCGCGTCGCCTTACTTCTTCGGCGCGCCGTCGGCCTTCTCGTGCTTCGCGGCCTTCGGTACCCTGGCACCGCGCACTGCTGCGGCATCGGCGGCGGCCGGCTTGAATCCGGCGCCGTTGACGGTCAGGCCGTCGGCCGAGAACTTCGCGGCGTTGCCGCTGCGCACGCCCTTCACGCGCGACTGCAGGTCGCTCCAGTCCTTGAACGTGCCGCTCTTGCGCGCGTCGACGATGCGGCCGGCCATCGCCGGGCCGATGCCCTTGACGGCTTCGAGCTCGGCCACGCTGGCCTTGTTGACGTCGACTGCGGCGAAGGCGGTCGCGGACAGCAGCGTGAGCAGTGCTGTGACGAGGGGTTGGGCGATCTTCATGGGTTTCTCCCTGTTCGGTTGATGTGGTTGAGTTGAGTCGGGTGTCGTCGAGCTGCCGTGCCTTCGCATCGGCAGGCTCGGGGCGCAGTGTCTCGAAGCGCGGCTGCGGCGACCATCGCCATCGTGGGGTGGCACCAAGGTCCGCCCCCGGAAGCGGGGCACCGCCAAGGCGCCAACGGCGAGCAGGGTCCAGAAACGACGACGCCCCGGCGGGCCGGGGCGTCGTTCGAATCGCGACTCAGCGCGAGTGTGCCGGGGCTATCAGGGCTTCGCGCCGCTGGCCGCGTCGGTTGCGGACTTGGCTGCCTTGGCGTCTTCCTTGGCCTTCTTTTTCGCAGCCTTCTCGTCGCGAGCCTTCTGCCGGGCGGCCTTGCGCTCTTCCGCCGTCATCGCCTTTTCGGCCGGGGCGGTCACCGGCGCAGACGACGGCGGCTCGTCGGTGCCGGTCTTCGCAGCGCTCGCCTTGGCGCCGGCCGGCGACGCGGTCTTGGCGGCCTGCTTTTCGGAGCCGGCCGGCGCGCCGGACTGCAATTGCCCGGGCTTGGCCGGGCTGCCCGTGAGCGACGGCTTCGGCGCCTGGGCCGGCGCGTCGGACTGCGGCTTCGAGGCTCGGGGCGGGGGCGGCGTGTACGCAGCGCCGTTGACGGTCAGGCCGCCGGACGAGAACTTCGCGCTGTTGCGCACGCCCACGCCCTTCACGCGGGTGGCCATGTCCTGCCAGTCCTTGAAGGGCGCCTTCTGCCGCTCTTCGATGATCTTGCCCGAGATCGCCGGACCTATGCCCTTGATGGCCTCGAGCTCCGCCTGGGTG
>DATEFR010000113.1:0-2561 GCA_035280545.1 Burkholderiaceae bacterium
CGACGACGCCGCAGCCGCGGCCGCCGAGCTCGAGTCGCTGCGTGCGCAGTGGCCCATGCCGCCGGGCACGCCGTTTCGCCAGTCGTTGTGGGCCAGCGCCAAGAACGCGACGCTCGCGCGGCTGCGTGCCGACGGTTATGCCGCGGCCAGCTGGCGCGACACCGCGGCCACCGTCGACGCCGCGAACAACACGGCGACGCTGACGCTGGTCGCCGATCCCGGGCCGCGCTATCGGCTCGGCGAGGTCCGCATCGAGGGCCTGAGCCGCTACCAGGCCGAGGCCGTGCGGCGCCTCGCGACCTTCGAGCCCGGCGAGCCCTACACCGAGAAGCAGCTGCTCGATTTCCAGGAGCGGCTGCAGAAAGTCGGCCTGTTCGAAGGCGCCTCGGTCGAGCTCGATCCGGCGCTCGAGACCCATGACGCGGCGCCGGTGCTGGTGCGGGTCAAGGAGCTGCCGCTGCAGCAGGCGACGGTGGGCATAGGCTACAGCGCGAACGTCGGGCCGCGGGTCTCGCTCGAGCACTACCACCGGCGGCTGTTCCGCTTCGGCGACAACGACTGGGGCGCGAAGAACAAGTTCGAGGTCGGGCCGTCGCTGAAGTCGTGGGAAGGCCAGCTGACCTCGCATCCGCTGCCCGACCTGTATCGCAACCTCGTCGCCGGCACCGCGTCGCGGCTGCGCACCGACGATCAGATCCAGACCGCCTGGTCGGCCCGCGTCGGCCGCACGCAGGACTCGCCGCGCTTCGAGCGCCTGTACTACGCCGAGCTGACCCATGCACGGGTCGACAGCGACGCCTTGGTCAGCAGCGCCGAAGCGGTGACCGCGAACTACCAGTGGATACGCCGCGACCTCGACAGCGTGCTGCTGCCCACGCGCGGCAACACGCTGTCGCTGCAGGGCGCGATCGGCTACGGCCGCGGCACGCAGACCACGCAGGGCGTCACCGAAGAGGGCCGCGGCCCGTTCACGCGCGTCTATGGGCGCTACACCTGGTACCGCCCGTTCGGCCAGGACTGGTACGCGACGCTGCGCGCCGAGGCCGGCGAGGTCTTCGCGAAGCAGGTGCTGGGCGTGCCCGACACCTTGCTGTTCCGCGCCGGCGGGGACGACTCGGTGCGCGGCTACGGCTACCGCACGCTCGGGCCGGAGGTCAGCGGCGTCGTCACGAGCGGCCGTACGCTCTTGACCGGCAGCGCCGAGATCGCGCGGCCGATCTCACCCAAGTACCCGGCGTTCTGGTGGGCCGCGTTCGTCGATGCCGGCAATGCGGCGGACCGCTGGAAGGAGCTGCATCCGGTGTTCGGGTATGGCGTCGGGCTGCGCTGGCGCAGCCCGGTCGGGCCGCTGCGCGTGGACCTCGCGTATGGCGAGGCGGTGCGCCAGTTCCGCGTGCACTTGAGCGTCGGCATCGCGTTCTGATGGCCCACCCCCGTAGCGCCTTCGGCGCTCCCCCTCAAGGGGGCGCCCCCAGTGGACCGGCAGAGCCGGATCCACGGCGGCCGCTTGGTCTGCTGCGTTGGACCGGTGTAGCGCTTGCCATCGTTGTCGTCGCCATCGCGATCGGCATCGGCACGGCCTGGTGGGCGCTGTGCACGGAGAGCGGCACCGCGCGCGTGCTCGCGCTGCTGCCCGGCGTCGAGGTCGAAGCGACCAAGGGCGCGCTGCTCGGCGACTTCGAGGCACGCCGCCTCGCGATCCGGCTGCCCGGCGGGAACGATCGCATCGAGATCGCCGAGCTGGTGTCGCGCGGCTTGCGGCTCGAGCGTGCCAGCGGCCCGGCCTGGCTGCGCGTCGTCAGCGACGAGCTGCGGGCGCGGCGCATCGACGTCAAGCTTGCCCCGGACCCCGCCAAGAAGAGCGAGCCGCTGCGACCGCCGAGCGACCTCGCACTGCCGGTCGAACTGGACCTGCGTGCGCTGCGGGTCGGCGAGCTGTTCGTCAGCCCGTTGGGCGCAACGCCGCTGCGCGAGTTGCAGGCGCACCTGCAGCTCGGCGCGCAGGCGGGCGGCCTGCATCGGGTCGACAACCTGCATGTCGCCTGGGACCGCCTGCAGCTCGAAGGCCGCGCGCAGATCGGCAGCCGCGCGCCGCTCGCCCTCGATGCGCGATTCGCGGCCCGGCAGGACGCCGAACAGGCCCGTGCACTCGGCCTGCCCGCGTGGAACGCACAGGCCACGCTGGCCGGCCCGCTCATCGAGCCCACGGTGCAGGCGACGCTGCGCGCCGATGCCCAACCCGGCCGCGCGCCTCAATCGCTGGACGCACGCGCCACGCTGCATCCGTTCGCCGCATGGCCGCTGGGCGAGCTGCGCGCGACGATGCAGGCGCTGGACCTCGCAGCATTCGTGAGCGCCGCGCCCAGCACGTCGCTGAGCGGCGAGGCCAGTGCCACCAGCCGCGGCATCGACCAGCCGGCCCACATCAAGCTCACGCTCGCGAACGCGCTGCCCGGCCGCTGGAGCGATGCGCGGCTGCCGCTTGCGCGCGTCGCGCTCGAGCTCGCCGCGGTGCCCAACGATCCGAACACGCTGGAGCTGACGACATTCGATGCGCAACT